>CAZCKE010000132.1:0-9431 GCA_964499005.1 uncultured Tepidisphaeraceae bacterium | reverse complement strand
TCCCTTCGGCATAGCTCAGGGCAGGTAGTCCGGCTTTTTGGAAAAAGCCAGGGGAGGGCCTATCAGAACAGGTGAACAGGAGAATAGTTGAGCAGTTGAAAAAAAGTCAGAGGGGAGCCAAAACGGAGGAACGAAGAGGGATTTGATTTGTAAGAATTGGGTTTGAGAGGGGTTAGACCAAAATTTGAAAACTTTCACCCCTGGGACCCTTATATAGGGGAGGTGTGCGCGCAAGGCGGCGGGATTGGCCAGCGGGGTAGGAATGGGGGGTAAGGTTGTTTGATGGGGGAAAAATCATTTTTCAGACGACGCGCGGGGCGGAGAGATGGCTTGAAAGTGTGTGGATTTTTCGCGCCATGGAGCGCGAGTTGGCGTTCGTTCGGGTTTAGAACATGGTCACGCGAGGTGACCATGCCGGTGGACATCGGGGATAGGCAGAGCAGATAGGGGGCATAGCGTCGAGTGATGCGAGTTTTCCCCTCTAAAACCTGGGCGGGTATACTGCAGGGGAATGGAAGCAGGGAGCTTGAATTGTCCGAATTGCGGGGCGGCGGTTTCGGTGGAATCGACGCAGTGCCAGTATTGCCATGCGCTGCTGGAGACGGTGGCGTGTCCGCAGTGCATGGGAATGATGTTTGTCGGAAGCAAGTTCTGCCCGCATTGCGGGGCGATCGTTTCGGAGATGGCGCAGGCCGGCGCGACGGCAGAGAAGTGCCCGCGGTGTCATATTGCTTTGCAGAAAGTGAAGGTGGCCGATACGCCGCTGGAGGAATGCACGCGGTGCGGAGGATTGTGGATGGAGGTGGCGTGCTTTGAGCATTTGTGTGAACTCGCGGAGGCGCAGGCGGCGGCGACAGTGTTCAAAATGAGGCCTCCGCCGTTTCCGCTGCCGCCGGTGGAATATCTGCATTGCCCGACGTGCGGGGAGATTATGAACCGGATGAACTATGCGGGAAGGTCGGGGGTGGTGATTCATGTATGCAAGCCGCACGGAGTGTGGCTGGATCATGACGAGATGCCGCATATCGTGCAGTTCATCCGGTCCGGAGGGCTGGATCAGCAAGCATAATTGCGAAGACTTTGCAGAAAGGGAAGGTTATGGCCGCGAATCAACCGTGCCCGCGATGTAAGACGGCGATGGTGGATGTGCAGATTGCCGACACGAAACTGGAGGAGTGCCTCAATTGTGGGGGACTTTGGATTTCCGTGGAAGGGTTTACACATATCTGTTCGGACGCCGCGTCGCAGGAGGCGGCGGAGGCGATGAAGCTGCCGCCGCCGGTGGCGGTGGATATGGGGAAGCGGTATTTGAATTGCCCGCAGTGCTCGAACCCGATGGGGCCGATGAATTATGCGGGAGGGTCGGGGATTATTTTGCACGTCTGCCGGGGGCATGGGATGTGGCTGGATCGGGATGAACTGAAGCAGGTGATTGAGTTCAACAAGACGGGCGGGCAGGATCGGCTGCATAAAGAGCATGAAATTCGAGCCCATGATCAGGCGGTGCAAAGCTGGGGGCAGGAGTCGATCGATGCGGGGGTTTTTCATGGGTTGTTTAATGCGTTTAACAATACGTTTGTGAGGCCGAAGTATTGAGTGGGGTTGCGTACGCGTCTCTGAAATTTGAATCTGCTCTGCTGGAATGTTCAACGTGATTGGAGTACTGGCAACTTTAGCCGCAGCGGTAATGGAGACTCCGACTTCGCAAGACGTCACGGATGGGGGAATGGGAGAATGCGCAAACGGAACGAAAAGTACTTTGAAGAACGTAAGTTCGATGAACTGATTCGCTTTGCCTTGGGCCCATTCCCGGTCAACAAATTCTACGGAACATTTGACCGTAGATTCACAGCCGTCTGCGAAAGGTATTGGGAAGGTGTAATCAGAGTAATAGATTTCTCCAAACACTCGATTTGGCTGCAGATTCATTCGATTAATTTTGGAATGAAGCTGAACAAGGCCGTGTATTTGGAGTCGGGAACTTTTGAGCCACCCCCTGCTGTGATGAAAAAAATCAATGAAAACGTCCGGTTACGTATGATGGACTTTCCTCCTGAATCTACGCCTGATGGACGTAGGCGCGTCATTAAACGGGTTACAGGTCTTTCTCAGGCAGCCCTTCAAGGCGTAGACGCCGAGCTGTTGGAGGGTTTTGACATGATTATGCCGTCGCTGATCGTGTTGGCTTGGACGGCATTTGAAGTTTTGTGTGAGGAACTTTTGGAAAAGGCCATCGATCTGTGTCCATCTTCTCTTGGATTGTTGGCTGGTCGAGGCCGAAAAAGGCCACTTGCAAAACGCGAATCTATGAATCGTAAGGGGACTCTTGCAGGTACAAGCGACCGCAGTAAAGGACCGGCCAAGCGAGAAAGTCTTAGCTATCGAAACATTTCAACAATAAGAGATGCTTATTGGATAGCGTTTAATATCGATCATGCCTCGATTGACCGAGTTTTGAGATTTAACAAGATTGATGCGTTATTCGCGTTACGGAATATCATCGTTCATAAAAGCGGATACGTTGATAAATTGTTTCTGTATCGCGTAGATGGGCTACGGATGTTCTCACATGCTAGGGATGGAAGTCATTTGCAATTGAATTTTGATTTATTAAAAAATCTGGTCCGACCCGTTCTAATCCACGGCTTCAAACTGATAAGCGAGGTAAGCAAATGGGTTGTGGAGCATCCACATGTCAAAGCGGCGATATAATATGGAACCGCCGCAATTGAGAAAGGACAGCTGCACCAATCTCATAGCAGCGGCGACAGAAGCGATATCGCGCGGTCGGCGTATTGTTTGATCAGGGGGCGTTTGGACCATTCTTCGAGGGTCAGGGAAGTGCTTTGGTCCAAATAGACTTTTTGGATTTCGGAGAGGCGCTGGGTGACGGATTGGCCGTAGAGGATGGTGCTGAGCTCGAAATTGAGCTCGAAGCTGCGGACGTCGAGGTTGGCGGAGCCGAAGAGGGAGAAGGAGTCGTCTACCGTGGCGGTTTTGGCGTGGAGGAGGCTGGGTTGGAAGAGGAAGATGTTGACGCCGGAGGCGAGGAGGGACTGGTAGTGGGCGCGGCCGGCGGCGGCGGTGAAGAAATGGTCGGGTTTTTGGGGAACGATGAGGTTGACCTCGACGCCGCGGTCGGCGGCCATCATGAGGGCGGTCAGGGTGGCTTCGTCGGGGACGAAATAGGGAGTGGTGAGGGTGAGGCGTTTGTGAGAGGAAGCGATGGCGGCGAGGAGGAGGCGGCGGTAGTTGACGCCGGGGGTCGTGGGGCCGGTGGGGACAGTCTGAGCGGGGACGTCGGGGATGGCGGAGCCATTGGATTGGACGGGAATATTGGATGGCGTTGAATCAATTGGGGCGACGGGGACTTCGTTGTTGGTCTCGAAGGCCCAATCCTCGGCGAAGACGAGAGCGAGTTCGGAGACGACTGGGCCGGTGAATCGGGCGGTGACATCGACCCAAGGATTGCAGCGGCGGCCGCCGTAGTCGGGGTTGATGAGATTGTGGCTGCCGGCGTAGGCGATTTTATCGTCAACGACGGCGAGCTTGCGGTGATTGCGGAGGTCCATGCGGGCGAGTCGGCGGCGGAGAGGGGCGACGGGGAGAGCGGCAGCGACTTCGACGCCGCCGGCGATGAGCTTTGGGGCCAATCCGCCACGGTGAAAAAACGCGCGCGAAGCCAATGCGTCGACGAGGAGGCGGCATTTGACGCCGCGCCGGGTCGCGGCGATGAGGGCGTCGGTGACGCGCTGGGCGATGGAGTCGCAGGCGAAGATGTAATAGAGGAGATGGACGTGGGTCTTGGCGGATTCGATGTCAGCGACGAGAGCGTCAAAGAATTTGAAGGCGTCGGGGAAGAATTGGATGGAGTTGTGGGCAAGGACGGGGAGGCCGCTGATTTTCCGGGCCTGGAGAATCATCGGCTCGTAGAGGGGATCGGACTCGACGGTGGCGTGGTGCTGCTCGCGGTCGGCGTGGCGTTGGGGATCGCGGAAGCGGGAGATGATCTGGCGGTGTTGCTCAGTGCGACGGGGGCCGAGGCGGCTTTCGCCGACCATGAGGTAGAGCGCGAGGCCGATATAGGGGTGGAGGAAGACGATGCCGAGCCAGGCGACCGAGGCGCCGGGGGCAAGCTGGCGGCGGAGGACGACGCCGAGCATGAGGACGCGGATCAGCCACCCGCAAGATTCATAGCAAACGTAGAAGATGAACCAGGCGGTGGTGTGCACGGTGAATGGAGAGGGTAACAGGAGGGGAAGGAAGGAGGAAATTATTGGCGAGGGAAGGGTTTGGAATCGGATCGGCTATAGGAAAATCTTTTTGGGGCGGAGACAGATGCTTTGCGGGGCAACGCAAATCGGGAGACTGCAATGCCAATTGGTGAAGGCCGTGTATTTAAGCCATCGCGTTTTTACCGGCTTTTTTGACCGTACTTGATGAGACTGAACTCCGCGTCGACGAGGAGTCCTACACCCGGGGCATAGAGTTTGGATTCATGGGCGTCCGGTTCAAGGGGGGAGGTTTCCTCGGTCTTGAGGCAATTCTTAAAAGTTCCAGCGGGGACCGTGACGGTCTGGTCGAGACTGACGATGTGCACACGATCCATGGCCACGGCCGGCGCCTGCTCCTGATAAAACTTTTGATCGATTTTCGGATGAGCGGGGAGGAACATCCCGAACCTAGCGCCGTTTTTACCGGCCAGCCAGCTCCCGGCGTGCCCAGCGACCTTTCCGTTCTCATATTCGTCAACGTCTTCGCCGAAGTAGTAAGCGTCGCCGGTGGATTTGTCGAAAGCGAAATAGTTCCGGGAGATTTCCGCAATGACGCCGTCCTTGGATTCGCGCTCCTCGACGACGCGCGTCAGGACGCCATCAATTGTTTTGGTTTCGTCTAATACCGTCACGATGAGTTTCTGCGTCTTAGCGGCATCCTCGTAGACCATCTGATAACCGGGTTCGAGGATGAAATAGGCGTTGCGGCCCGTGGAGGAGAAATTTTCCGGAGGGACATTAAAAACATCCTGCCACTGATCGGCAGCGGCGAGGAGCATGGGAAGAACAATCAAAGAGGCGGCGAGCTTGATGAACATGGCGCGCGACATGGCAAACCATCCGTTTTCTCCCGCCCTGGCGAGCGATTAAAGCTGAATTCGATGAAGCCGCAATGAAAACCTATTGTAAATTGATGATTTGATTTTTTTGGGGGGGTGAAAGTTACGGAGGAATTGGGGAAAGGTTTATTGGGCGCGGTAGGATTCGAACCTACGAAGGCAGAGCCATCAGATTTACAGTCTGACCCGTTTGTCCACTTCGGTACACGCCCGTTACACATAAAATCGGGAGGGGAAGTATCGTCGATACAACACGTTGTTGCAACGAGGGAGACGGGGCGGGATGCGTCAGTTCGCTGGGAAGACCCCCCTGCCCTCCTCTGGAAGTACCGGGAGAGGGGGAAAAGTTACTTGGCGTAATCAAGGCTGACCTGGAAATCGTCGGCCGGCTGGGTGCTGTTGAATTGGATCACATCCGGTAGATTATTTCGGAGCATGATCTGCTTGGGACCGAGCTTTTCGACGAGCTTGCCGTTTCGCGTGAAAGTTGCAAATCCATCTACGTAGACGTCGCTGTCACTGGTGTTCCGGATATTGATCGAAACGTGCAGGATACCCGAGGAGTCCTGCACGGCCTGAATCGGCTCCAGACGGGTCCGATCCTGCAGGCCAATGCTGCCAAATTGAATGTGGTCGCGCTGATAGATTTCCTTGCGGCCGGTCAGCGGAATGTTGTCGGTGCAACTGGCTGACAGCAACGCAGCCGCGACGATCAGGCTAAGCGGGAAGATTTTCTTGGCGAGGATTTTTTTCATGTTGGATTCTCTCAACAGGCAAATGACTCATGGCGGCAAAATCTTCATGGCTGCGTGGCCGGCGCGGACTGGCCGGGCGGCGGAGAGTTCGTCCAGGTGTTGACCATGTCCTGCATCAGCTTGCGCGTCAGGAAGCGCGTGTAGTTGTTGAGTTCGATCCGGCTGAGGGGCGCGGGCATTTCAACGGAGGCGTGGGCGATGGATTCGCCGCCGCGGATGTTGATCGCTTCGCCGATGAGGGCCACGACAAGCTGCCCATCCCGCCGGGCGGGGCGGGCCTGGACCTGAATCAAAACATCCGCCCCGGTCGCCTGGCTGACATCGTTCAGCGATTGCGAATGTCCGGCTTGAAGATTTTGAATTTGCCCCTGGGTCAAATGGGTGCGAATAAACTCGGGTGAGACCAATGTCACCTGCACGCGGGCCGCGAAACAATCCGAAAGGGACGAGTCGATTTCCGAATAATCACGCGCCGCCAGATCGCTGTCCTGATATTCGCCCGGCGCGAGATACGTGCCGCCCGTGGGGTATGAAATCACATATCCCTGCAACGTGCGGTTGACGAACACCGCCAGGCGCGGCCGGCCGACCTGGTTGTAGGCGTTGACGAACCACGCCTGCTCCGGCGGAGGCTGATCGACGATCGGAGGATCGCCGTAAGTGGGCTGCGGCTCGTTCTCAGCGGACTGATCCGGGAGCGGCTTGGAATGGTCGAGTGGATAGGATGCTGGGGCGGGTGGGTTGGCCACTGTGATGTTGGTCTGCGGCGGATTTTGCACGCATCCGGCGATCACCAAGAGACAAAAGCTGCTCAGGGCCCATAATGTTGAGATGGATTGGTTGGGCAGTCGTTGCACGGCCTTACCTCCCAAAGATTAAACCCTCCCTATTATCGGGAAGGAGCCTTCGCACCCTGCAAGACACCCGGCAGGCCCGAAGGATGGTAGGCGTGGGTGTTTACCCCTGCCATTTGCGGGAATTAGGTGTCTTTAATCGCATGCTGGCGCGGCATGCGTTTGGCCGCCGATGATATAGGGTCCACTGTCGGGCAAGATGAATTGCCAGCACTACTTATAAGGAGAGCCATCATGATCCGGTCCATCAAGATTTTGCTGTCCTCCGGCATGCTCGCCGTGCTGACTGCCGGTTGCACCAGCCCCCAAAGCGGGGGTTATCCCGATCAGCGTCCGGACCCCAGCCAACTCTCTTCGGATGACAGTGGTCTTCAGAGCAAGGATGTTGTCGCCTGCACCAATCAACTGGTGGCTGACCTGCTCGCTTCACCCAAACTCAATTCCAGCCCGACCCAATGGACGATGGCCATCGATCACATACAGGACATGACGCGCGATCGGATGTTCGATACCAACTACGACATCTTCATCGAATCGCTCCGCAGCGCGCTGAGCGAGAAAGCCCAGGGGCGGATTCAATTGATCGAAAACAAGGACACTTTCCATCAACTACGCGATAAGGAATTGGACCAGCCCAACACCGACCCCTACCAGCAAGGGGGCGGCGCCGGGCCGGCCGCTCCCGCGGCGATCAATCCCGACTACATCCTCTACGGCAAGGCAATCGATATGCCCAATCGCAGCACGAATTTTTATCTCTTGCAATTCAACATCGTCAACGCGCACACCCGGACGCAGGATTGGTCGCGGACCTATCAGGTGAAGGTGGCGCGGTGAAATCAGAAGCCCGACACCAGAAACCAGAATCAAAACCGAATGACGAAATCCGAATGAAGAATTGCCTGAGCCCATTTCGTCATTGGGGTTTTGGATTTGATTGGCCATTGGACTTTCGGATTTGGGGTTTGGGAGCGTGCCTGCTCATCACCAGCATGCTCGCCCTTTCTTCCTGCACTTCCGCGGTCGAGAGCGGCTCCAACACCGCCCTGGATTCCATCGATCTGCAAACCATGACCAATCAGATGGCCGCGGGCATCATGTCCAACCCCGCCGTCAATGCTGAGATCGCGGCGCATGGGTCGCTGCGGATCGTCTGCGAGCCGGTGGAAAACCGCATGACGGCAGAAATTCTGCCGACCGGCCAGGCGCAGGCGTACACGGCCCAGGTGCGGGCTCTGCTCAGCCAGCACGCTCCGGACAAATTTACATGGATCATGAATCGCGACGAGTTTTACACGTTGCGGAATAAGGAATTGAGCGGCATTGATTTGGGCCCCAGCCCGGACGCCATCAATCCGCAATACGCACTAACGGCGCGATTTGATTCGCTGACTCAGGAAGATGCCGACCATCGCACGGCGTTTTATGTGTGCGTTTACCGCCTGACTGATCTGGATCATCGCACGGTGTTATGGAGCGGCGAATATCGCGTGAAGAAAAAAGCCGTAAAGGGATTTTTGGATTAGACGATGCGGCGTCATGTGTTATTCATCGTGGGCATCCTGCCGGCCCTGGCCCTGCTGGGCGGGTGTGAATCGTCGTCCGAGCGGCAGGCCAATCAGGCGGTCATCGCCTATTTCGCGGGCGATTACGATCAATCGCGTCTTCTGCGGGATCCCCTGGCAAAGAAAACCGATGAGAATTTTGTCTTGAATAATGCCCGCCTGGGCTCCGCCGCCATGGCGGAAAACCATCTCGACGACGCCGAAACCGCTTTCCTCCGTGCTTACGAAGTCATCAACAGCGTCGGCGTGAACAACGGCGGCCGCACGCTGGGCGCGACGCTGATCGACGAAAAAATCAAGGTCTGGAAGGGAGAGCCTTTCGAGCGCGCGATGGTCAATTTCTATCTGGGCTCGATCTATTACATGCATCACGATTACGGCAATGCCCGGGCCGCTTATGAAAATGCTCTTTTCAAATTGCGCGATTACGGCGGGGCTGATAAGAACTCCTCGTACACCGAAGTGGAAAGCAATTTTGCGCTGGCTTACCTGATGCTGGCACGGTCCTGGCAGCAGTTGGGCGAGCCCGACAAAGCCAACGCGATGTTCGCGCAGGTCGCCAAGCTCCGGCCCGATCTGGCCCCCTTGGCCGACGCGCAATACAACCGCGACGCCAACCTTGTGCTCATCGTCGATTGGGGATTCGGCCCCCTGAAGCGGACCAACGCCGACGGCGCGGTCGTCGGATTTTCCCCCACTCCCTGGGAAGCCGGGCCGATCTATCTGCCCAACATCGATATCGATGGAAAACATTTGGATACCAATGGCATCGTGCATCCCCCCGTCGATTTGCTGGCGCTGGCCCAGGACCGGCGCTGGCAGAGCATTGACACGATTCGCCTCATCAAATCCATCAGCGGCACCGGACTCATGGCCGCCGGCGCTGTTGAGGCCGCGCAGGGCAAGCGAGGCAACAGCGAGTTAGGCTTGGGGCTTTTCCTCGCCGGATTATTATTGAAAGCCACCAGTCAGGCGGATATCCGCCAATGGGAAATGCTGCCGCGCACCGTGTTCGTCATCCCGCTGAAAGTACCGCCCGGCACGCACGACATATCCGTGGAATTCACGCAGCGCGCCAGTCAAACGCTTCGCGGCATCACCGTCCCGGAACATGGCGGGGCGGCATACTATGTTCGCCTGGTTC
>CAZCKE010000131.1:0-9451 GCA_964499005.1 uncultured Tepidisphaeraceae bacterium | reverse complement strand
TTTTCACAACTCGCGCTGCCATACGATTTATACGACGACCAGGACGTCGCCCATCGCGTGATCTACGTCGAGGCCTCGCGCGGCTGTCCCTTCAAATGCGAATTCTGCCTCTCCTCCCTCGACGTCCCCGTGCGTAATGTCCCTCTTGGCGAATTCCTCGCCGCTATGGGCCGCCTGCTCGATCGCGGTCTCCGCCAATTCAAATTCGTCGACCGCACATTCAATCTCAATCTCAACATCAGCAAGCGCATCCTCGAATTTTTCCCCGACCGCTACGGGCCTGGCTTTTTCGTCCATTTCGGGATGATCCCCGACCGCCTGCCCGAGGCCCTGCGCGAGCCGATCCGCCGATTCCCGCGTGGCGCCCTGCAATTCGAGGTGGGCATCCAAACCTTCAACCCCGATGTCGCCGCCCGCATCAACCGCCGGCAGGACAATGACCGCCTCTCCGACAACCTGCGATTCCTGCGCCAGGAGACCGGCGTCCATGTCCACGCCGATCTGATCGTCGGCCTCCCCGGCGAAGACCTCCCTAGCTTTGCCGCCGGTTTTGATCGCCTTGTTGCGTTGAATCCCCAGGAAATCCAGGTCGGCCTGCTCAAGCGCCTTCGCGGCACCCCCATCGTCCGCCACGATGCGCAGTGGGGAATGATCTACAGCCCCGATCCTCCCTACGCGCTTCAGCAGACCAGTTGCCTGGACTACCCGACCTTGGGCCGCCTCCGCCTCTTTGCCCGTTTCTGGGATCTCATCGCCAATAGCGGCAACTTCCTGGAAACAACTCCACTCCTCTGGCAAGACGCCTCCCCCTTTGCCCGCTTCATGGACCTCTCCCTCTGGCTTCATGATCGCCTGGGCCGCACTCATGGCATCCCCCTCCATCGTCTTTTTGAAGAAATGTTCCATTTCCTGACCACCCAAGCAGGTCAAAACTCTTCCGCAATCGCTGCCACCCTCTGGCGAGATTACCAACGCGGCGGTCGCACCGACCGTCCAGCCTTCCTTGCGAGGCATCTCTCCTCACAAACGATTCCCGCAAAAAAACGAGGTATCAAATCTCCGATCACTCGCCGCCAGACCCGCTGGCTTGTCTGAAAAATAACCCACCACACGTCCAATAACTCTTTGCCCCATCAAAACCTATGACCCAAGTCGCCAATAATCCGATAATTTCACCGGCTTGATCAAGAATGATTTGATTGCCACGGTTTGGCCCGTTGCCAGCCTGTAGTTTTTCTTGCAAAATGCCCGCCCCAACCCAGAATGCACGGGTTGGAGGAATTGGGCGTCGTTCTACGCAACGGGTGCGGGAGGGTTGTGAGCTCTCAGTTTTTGTGAGCTCCGGGTCCAGGTGAAAGGAGAACGTCTTGCGTTCCTCTCGACATTCAGCGTCTGTTCTTCGGGGAATCCTCGTTTCTGTCGCGTCGTTGGCCATGGCCGCTATGCTCGGTGGCTGTGAAATCAACGATTACCTCAACCCCGGCGAGCCAACGATTCAAGGCAAAGGTTCTAAAGCGCTTACCGTCCAGATATTGGATACGCTTGCCAGCGGCATTGAAGAGCCCAACCCCATCTTCGCCCAGGCTGGCGATATTCGTCCCGAAGACCTCGTCCCTGACATTAGTGATTACAAGATTGGCAAGAACGATCTCGTCAGCGTCTCGATCTTCGATCTGCTGGGCGAAGGAACCGGCGAAACCGTCAAGACCGCCCGCGTCAGCGAAACCGGCATGCTCAGCCTGCCGTTCATCTCCCCCGTCAAGGCCGAAGGACTCACCGAACAAGACCTCGAACAGGCGATCATCAAAGCCTATCAGGATGCCAAGCTGATCCGCCAGGCTCGCGTCGCCGTGACCGTGGCCGAAGCGCGTAATCGCACGTTCAGCATTCAGGGAAATGCCGGTCAGCCCAGCGAATACCAAATCACTCGCCCCGATTTCCGCATGCTCGATGCGTTGCTCGCGGGCCGCGCTCCCCTCCAGTCGATCGGCGTCGATTACGCTTATGTGATCCGCAAGCTCACGCCCCCCGGAGGCAGTTCCCCCAGCGGCACGGCTCCCGCGGGCCGGCACCCCGCAACATCTCCCAGCGATTTGCTCGCGCCCCAGTCCCGCGCCAATTCAACCGACAAGCCTCTCCTCATGGACCAGTCGGCCGGCGGCGATTTTAAATTCAATGATCTCCAGCCCCCCACGGACGTCCGCGTCATACGCGTGCCGATCTATCGATTGCTCCAAAATGGCGAGTTGCAATACAACATCGTCATCCGCGCCAACGACATGATCGTTGTGCCCTATCCGACCACCGGTGTTTATTACATGGGCGGCCACGTTGCTCGCCCCGGCGTCTTCAGCCTTTCCGGAATTCAGGTCACTCTCAAGCAGGCCTGGGTCGCGGCCGGTGGCGGGGACGACTTCGCCGTCCCACGCCGCAGCGAAGTCATCCGTCGCGTCGGTGCCGATAAGGAAGTCTTCGTCCGCATCGACATATCCAAAATTTGGGCCGGCGAGCAACCCGATATCTTCCTCAAGCCCAACGATATCGTCATGGTCGGAACCAACATCCTCGCTCCCTTCATTGCGTCCATTCGCAATTCGTTCCGCCTGACCTATGGTTTTGGCTTCTTGTACGACCGGAACTTCTACACCGGCGCCAACCGCTTCTAAATCAAGAGCCCACCGCATCATGGCATAAACGGGCCGACACGGTCTAAAAAACCGGTCGGCCCCGCTTCTTTTCCGCCCAGGGCGGTTTTAGCAATTTGCTAGCGCCCCTCTGCATTTCACGGTGATTTTGCACCTGAACCGTGGTCGGCGACCCCAATAGCTCCCGACGCAGTCTCCGTGGTGGATCTTTTCTTTTGATTCCATGAGCATCGTGCAATAGGCTTTGCTTCGATGTTACAATCCGCCCTCTGTTCCACGAGATTGTCCCTTTAGTCCATGATTCAACGGCAAACCAACGAATTGTCTCCCTCCCGCGCTGTGGCCACGTCTCGCGACGCCGTTGCCATCGCCGATTCTCTCGAGCAAGCGCCTCCGACGCTGCTGGGGCTTCCCCAGGAAACCTGGATCAGAATCGGAATCATCTTCGCCCTTTTCGCTTGCCTCTTCTGGCCCAATCTCCGCCGCCTCTGGTACAAGACCAATCCCTTCACCGGCGAAGCCAATTGGGGTCACGCGATCTGTATCCCCTTGATCGGCCTCTACTACCTCTACGTCAATCGCGATGGCCTGATTCATCCAACCTCCTCCAGGCCCTCGTCTCAATGGGGCGCCCTGTGGCTCTGGGGAATGCTCATCACGGTCCTGTCGTTCCCTCTACTGCTGGTGCGCGTGCTCACTCCCCGGTTCTTCATTCCGACGGCAGCCGGCGTGGCCCTGATCGGCGCGGTTTTACTCGTCCTGATTCTATTGAACGTGAATCATCCCCTGGTCCGAAGAGCCCTCCATCATTCCGCCGGCTGGTTTGGCGGCTGCATCCTGCTCTACGGGATCGCCCTCTATGGCTACGCCATCTGGCCCGGGCAAAACGATTTCCTCAAAGACTTCGGCATGGTCATGACGCTGATGGGTGCCGTTACGACGCTGGCGGGTTGGGAAATCATGCGCGTCGCCTGGTTCCCCATCGCGTTTCTCGTCTGTGGAATTCCCTGGCCCGAATTGCTCTACAGCCAGGTGGCCGAGCCCCTCCAGCATCTGGCCGCCAATGTCGCCGTCTGGACGCTCCAGTTGACCGGCGTCGAATCCTTCGCCAACGGCACCAAGATCAATATCAGCGGCCACGGCGGCGCATGGCGCACGCTCAATGTCGCCGAAGCCTGCGCCGGAATGCGGTCCCTGATGACCTTTATCTCCGTCGGTGCCGCCGTCTCCTTCCTGTCCCATCGTCCGCTGTGGCAGAAAATCCTCATCACCCTCTCGGCAATTCCCATCGCGATTTTCTGCAACGTCATGCGCGTCTCGGGCCAGGGCCTCCTGGACCATTACGTCAGCCCGCAATTGTCCGAAAGCTTCGCACACCAATTCGTCGGCATCATCATGCTCGTCCCCGCTTTCGCCCTGATTCTGTTGGTCGGCTGGCTGCTGGACCGGCTTTTCGTCGAGGAAGTCGATCGCCATCACAAAACCGTCCCTCCCAAAATTATCCATCGAAACGACGCGCCCGTCACGGTGACGATCACCGCGCCGCGAAGTCTCGCCGCCGTGCGAGCGGCCCAGGCCTCCGGCTCGCCATCCTCCGCTTCCGTGCCGCGATCTCCTCAAGGCCGCTCTCGCCCCGGCGTCTATCGGCCTCCAGCGTTGCCGCCGCTCCCCTCTCGTCGTGCGTCTCCACCGCGTCCCACCAACGGGGAGACCGCATGATCTGGAATTCTTCCAACCCGCCCGGCAAAAATACGAAGCTCGCCTTCTTCTTTGTCGCCGGCATTCTTTTGATCGCCGCCTTCACGCTCAACACCGTCACTCAGGCGATGAAACTCCACTTCAAAAAAGAAGCTGTCCCCCAGCCGCGCGAGTTCAGTTCAATCCCCAGGCTGATGGGAAAATGGCTCGACATTTCCGAAGACGAAAAACTCGACAAGGAGCTTGAGGACGTCCTGGCGACCGATCTCTATGCCTATCGCGATTACATCCGCATGGACATCTGCGGCCCCGATTTGCTGGCCACGGTTGCTCAACTGCAAACCAAGGCCGACCCCGCCGTAGCCGCGGTCGATCCTCTCCTCGACGCCAATGCTGAAAAATTCAATCGCGGCACGCCCGAGCAGCAGCAAGCTGCCATCGACAATGCCCTTAACGTCCTGGATCGTCTCAACGCCTCCGGGGACAAGCAGCACCAACAAGGCCTGGGCCGCCGCGAGTTGATCTACTCCCTTCAGAAAATGCACCCCGACGGCGTCGTCGATCTGGGCCTGACCTACTACACCGGAAAGGCCGATACGGTCGCCCACATTCCCGAGCGTTGCTACATCGCCGACGGGTACGAGCCGACCAACAAGGACGACCGCCTCTGGAACGTCGGAACCGATGCGTCCGGCAAGCCCCAGATGTTGGACGTTCGCTTTATCAGCTTCGAGGATCAGACCGCCGGCCGACGCGATTCCAAATGCGTCGCCTATGTCTTTCACGTCAACGGCCAATACCAGTGGGACCCCCTCGAAGTGCGCAAAACGCTTCAAAACCTCACGCAGCGTTATGGCTACTACGCCAAAATCGAAATGATGACTCTCGGAAAAGACACCGATCTGGCCAACGCGACGATGGCGGATTTTCTCACCGCGGCCAAGCCGCGGATCGAATCCTGTTTTCCCGATTGGCAGAAAGTAATTTCTTCAGCGCGATAAAACCCTCATACCAACGATTCAGGCAACCCCATGGCACGCCGCGTCAACAAGCGATTCCTGACGATTCTCGTGGCGATTGTCGTCTGCGCCGTCGGCGGCATCTACATCGCGCAGAAACTGTTGATCCACGACAAGCCCGAGCATTACATCTCCGCCGCGCAGCAGGCCGATCGCGATCAACGGTGGGGCGATGCCGCCGCCAATTACGCCGCCGCCGCGCGCCTCAGCGCCGGCCGCCAGCAAGCCGAGCTGCTTACCAGCCTGGGAACCGCCCTGCATCATCAGGTCATGACCGATCCGGATAAATTTCGCCTCGAGCAAAACGCCTATGTCCAGGCCCTCAACGTCAGCCCTGATTACTATCCCGCCGTCGCCGCTCTCATCGACTGGTATCAGGTTGCCGTTCAAACCAGCCCCGATGCCAATTACTATCGCAGCCTCATCGATTACGCCCACCGCGCCGCCGTCTTGAAGCCCGACGACCCCAGTGTCGCCCAGCTCCAATACGAATTCACGCTCCAGCAGTGGATCGCCGGGTTGCAGACCGACGATTCCGCCGTCAAAACGGCGATGGACGAGCTGGGCGCGCTTCGCCGGAAAAATCCCGCTGATGCCCGGATTCCGTTCATCATGGCCCAGGCCATGATGCATCAGGGAATGGAAAAAACCCGCCAAAGCCCCGGGCGAAAACAGCCGCCCGAAGCCACCGACCTTTATGCTCAGATCGTGAAAATGTTCGAGCAGGTCATGCAGGGTTCATCCAAGGCCTCGCAGGATGAAAACCCCTCCATGCATTTTCGATTCGCGCAGGTGCTGGACCAGCTTGCCGATATCGACACATCCGACTCCAATATCGCCGTCTCTTATAAACAAAGATCCTGGTCCGAGATCAAACGGGCCCGCGCCTTGGCCAGGCCCACCGATGCCGATGACCTGGCGATCAATCAATATGCCGCCGCCCAGGCCATCCGCCATGGCGACGTCGAGCTCGCCGAGCAGATCTACGCCACGCTGCCCAGACGCGTCGAGTTGCAGCTCGAATTGGCCCAGATGCTGAGCCGTGTCCCCGGCCGGCGCGACGACGCCGAAAAAATTCTTGCCTCCACCCTGCAATCAGTCGGCAACTCCAACCAGCCGATCGTCGGCATCCGCTATCGTCTCGTCGGGCTTCTGACCGACCTTCGGATTCTCGATTACATTCAGGAAGCCGACCCCGGCAAAAAAACCAAACTGGGCGATGAGATTCAGGAGTACATCAACAAGATGGTCGCCGCCGCCGGCTCTCGCCCGCCCCTCGATCTCCAGCGTCGCAGCGCTCAGTTCAAAATCCTCTCGGGAAATCCCCGCGACGCCATTGCCGATCTGAACCGCCTGATCACTGCCGACCAAACCGCCGCCAAGGATTACTCCATTCAAACCCTTCTTGCCGACGCCTACGTCCGCGCCCAACTCCCCGGCAAGGCGCTGGCGATCACGCGCGACCTGGTCGCCCAATGCGAACAGCTCGTTCCCAGCCGCCCCGACATGGAAATCCCCGTTCGTAAAAGCCTCATTCAGCTCATGCTCGAGCAAGGCGCCGGCGATCCCACCGACCAGATCCTGGCCCTGCAAAAGCTCGAAAGCCCCCAGGATCCCTCCAAGGCCGACACGGTCGATCCCGATCTGGTTCCCCTCGAATTGCAGGCCCTTCTTCAAACCGATCGCACCGACACCGACCAAACCCGCGCGCTCTACAACAAATTACCCCAAGACACCGAGCGACAGATCGAGGTCAAATCCCACACCGCCGCCCTCCGCGGCGATTGGACCAGCGCCATTCGGCTTCAGCGCCTTCTCGTGGCCAAAAATCCCAATGATCCCCAGCGCGTCCTCGACCTCGTTCGCCTCCTGCTCCATCCCGATGTCCACGATGTCCAGGCCGCCCACCAGGCCGCCCGCGACGGTCTGGCCGCCAATCCCGACAACACCCAGCTCAAACTCCTCGTCGCCGCTCTCGAGGTCAACGATCCCAAGGTTCTCCAAACCCTTCGCGAGAACCTCGACAAGGAAAATCCCGACAAGCTCGAGGGCGAATTGGATCTGGCCCGGGTCGCCGGCGAGCAGGGCAACTTCCAGGATCAGGAAAAACATCTGCGGGTCGCCAGGGAGCTTTCCCACGACGCCCCCCGCGTGCTCGATCTGCTTTTCCAATGTTATCTCGCCCAACGAAAATTCGACGAAGCCAAAGACCTCGTGCCCTACTTCACAGAAAGCAACTACGACCAGGTGGGCGGCAAGCTCTACGAATTTACCCTCGCGCGCGCCCGCAACGACTCCGACGCCGCCCTGGCCATCGCCCAGCAGCTCAGCCACGATTATCCCGATATGCTCGCCACCAACATCGCGCTGGGCGACGCCTATCAGGCCAGCGGAAATTACGACTCCGCGATGACCCAGTATTCCGTCGCCATCCAGCGCCAATCCAACAACCTCACGGCCTATTTCGGATTGATCAACTGCGCCTACAAATTGGGAAAACCCAACGACGCCCTCCTCTATATCCGCCAGGCCCTGCAGAAGGCGCCGACGAACCAAACCCTGAATCAGCTCCTGATCTCCCACATGCTCAATTACGGTAATCCGGTTGACGCCTACGCGTGGTTCAAGCAACAAACGGAGCAGTCTCCCGCTCCGCAGGTATATGTTGGCCTGGGCGTCACCGGCATGCGCGCGGCGAAAATCCTCAAGGATTCGGGAAAACCCGACGAGGCCAATGCGAAGCTCGCCGAAGCCATCGACAAGCTCAAGGCCAGCATCGGTCCCAAAGGATGGCCCGACGACGGATCGCTCTACAAAACCCTCGCCGACACGGAGTTCTTCGCCGGCCACCCCGACGATGCCAAGGCCACTCTTTTCGCCTGGGCTGCTCGGCCCGCCTGGGCTCACAGGGTCGATCCCTATCTCCAGTTGGCGCAGCTTGCCGAACACACCAATCATCCCGACGACGCCGAGGCCCAGATGCGCCAGCTCCTTGAGCAGTCCCAATACAATGTCGATCTGGAAGTGCTCACCGCCGAAATGCTGGCCACCCACGGAAAGTTTGACGATGCCCTCAAGCTGCTTCGAGACAAAAATCCCGACGATCCCAAGACCCGCATGGTGGCGCTCGAAGTCCTCATCAAGCAAGGCGATCAAACCGGCAATTTCGACCAGGCCCTCCAGCAGCATCAATCCAATATCGCTCACAAGGTTCCTCTCAGCATTCCCCTCATGGTCATGTGGGCCCGCGCCCTGATGGAGCACGGCCAATACGAACAGGCCGTCGAACGCACCGACGAGGTGCTGGGAAAAGACCGGGCCGATCTCAATAAAGTTCATCTCGACGCTCGGAAGATCGATGCCTTCTATTGCCGCGGCCGCGCCGAGCTGCGCTGCTCTCCGTCCCGCAGCGTCGACGCCCTCTACGATCTTTCCATGGTCCGCAAAATGGACCCCAATAACGCCGACATCGGCCTCGATCTCGCCGGCGCCTATCTCCTGCTCAATCGCGTCGACGATGCGACCAAAGAGCTCAATGCCGGCCTCGTTGCCCATCCCGACAACAAGGCCGTCCGGATGATGCTTGTGCGGATTTACGGCTCCGGCGAGCATCCCCGCTATGCAGAAGCCATGCGCCTCCTCCGCGAAGTCGATCAGAACCCTCCCTTCAATTCCGATCCCGAAATCTTCCAGGCCGAGGCGATCGTTCAAATCGCGATGAACAACTTCGACGAAGCGCTCGATAACAGCTCCAAGGCGGAATCTCTCGCCCCCGGCGATCCCCGCTTCGTCGCTCAGCATCTGGATCTTCTCCTGCGGGCCAAGCGCAACCAGGACATCCTTGCCGAGCAATCCGCGCTCCCCGGCAAGCTCAAGAATTCTTCCTGGGCCCTGCGCGACCGCGCGTCGGCGGAAGAAAATCTGAACGACCCCGCTTCCGCCTCCGCGGACGTGAGCGCCGCGCTCGCCGCCGCCGTCGCCGAGCTCGACGCCCTGGCATTCGAGCGCATCGCGCGAACCCTTCAGGAGCAAATGGGCTTCGATGCCGCGATCGCCGCCGTCCAGCCCTTTTCCCAAAGATTTTTCCTC
>CAZCKE010000130.1:0-9512 GCA_964499005.1 uncultured Tepidisphaeraceae bacterium | reverse complement strand
CTTGAGCGAGGCAAACCCGTCGGCCTGCGCGTCCCCTTCATCCAGGTCGCCCAGTTCGATGCAGTCGCACGCTCTGATCCGCAGCCAGCCCACTTGGGGAGAGAAAACCCGGTCTCCAGCTGAAATCGAGCAGGATTTCCAGCGGCGGACGGTGGTCGTTTTGCTGCCGTCGCGAATGGCTTGGGCGAACTGTTTTTTGAACAGGATTTGCGGCATCGCAAGCCGGTTGGGAAAACCAACCCCTGCGAGGCACGCTACCACATCTCGGGCAGAACGTGCAACTTCCGTAGTATGATGATGATCCCCAGAAAGACGAAAATTCCTAAAAGGAAGTAAAGCTGGCGGCGATCTTCCTTGTTGTGCGCATGAAGGCTGACGGGCGAAAACTTCCGCTTGAGCTTACGGTCTTCGTGGCATGATTTGCATACGAGAGTGCCGTCATAGTCAATTAACGCCGCTTCCGGCACCTCTCTGCTGCAATCGACGCAAACGCCCATAGTCGGATGCCGAGCTTCCCGATCGGTCTTGTTGCAGTTATAGCACCAATAGCCTCGGCTGTCGCGCAGACGCTTCCCTGAGGAAACATCCTTGCCACATTGGCAGCAAACTTTCGCAACGGTTTTTTCTTCGGACATTGAACTCATAAACCTTTGATCGCAATAATCTTAAAGGCGCAATAATGCGCCCCGGGCAACTTATTGCGATACGCTCATCTGACAGGCTTGTTGCCTGTAGACCCGACATGGACCAGGCCGATGTACGTTACTGGCCGCTTATTCCTCACCCCTAGCCGGGGTGAACTAACCGATATAAGATTCTCGGTCTAACGTGACATGACGTTAACTAAAAGTACCTTTAGCCATTCTAGGTGCAAGCCTAAGATTGATCTAGGGACAAACTAACAGCCGGGGCCCGTCCAGGTACTTATGGAATCGATGGACATCATTAATCGAGCCAATGCCGACTACATTGATCGGCTTTATCAGCAATACCAAAAAGAACCCAGGTCATTGGACGCCTACTGGCGGGCCTTCTTTGCCGGTTTTGAGGCCGGTGGCGGCAGCGCCGCATCCCTGACGGGGGCCTTCGACGAGGGGCAGGCCCCTTGACGTTGGAAGACCAGGGATTCGCTGGAGTGAAAAACCCTGGAACATGCATACGGCGAATTGGGCCATTTTCTTGTGGACCTGAATCCCTGTGGGCATAACCGCCAGTCCCATCCCCTGCTCCGGCTGAGCCAGTTTGGCCTCAGCCCTTCCGACCTCGACAAGCGGGTCACCCACAGCGATTTTCACGGGCCCACCGACGGCACCCTCCGCGACCTGATCCTCAAGCTTCGCGAAACCTATTGCAGCACCGTCGGCGTTGAATTCACCAATATTTCCGACAAAAATCAGCGCGACTGGCTCATCCAAAGGATGGAGCCGATTTACAACCATCCCCAACTCCTCAAGGCCGAATGCAAATCGCTCCTCTACGAGTTGGTTGCCGCCCAGGGCTTTGAGGATTTTCTGGGCAAAAGGCAGCAGGGCCAAAAACGCTTTGGCCTTGAGGGCGGCGAATCACTGATCCCCTTGCTCAATGCGTTGGTCGATGACGGCGCCGAACTGGGGATTCAGGAAGTCGTCGTCGGCATGGCCCATCGCGGCCGGCTCAATGTGCTTTCCCATGTCCTGAACAAGCCTTATGAAGAAATCCTGCGCGAATTCCTCGGCACCCAGGTCAGCCAGGACGGCGACGGCGACGTCAAGTACCACCTCGGCTATGCCCAGGACCGCGTCACCAGAAACAATCGCCAGATTCATATCGCCCTGAGCTACAACCCCAGCCACCTCGAGTTGGTCGATCCCGTCGTGGTCGGCATCGTTCGCGCCAAGCAGAATTATCGCGGCGACCATGCCACCCGCACCCGCGTTGTTCCCATCCTGATTCACGGCGACGCCGCCTTTTGTGGTCAGGGCATCGTTCACGAAACTCTAGGCCTCTCCGAATTGCCCTACTATCGCACCGGCGGCACGATCCACGTCATTGTCAACAACCAGATCGGATTCACGACGCTTCCCAGGCAAGGCCGGTTTACTCCGTATCCGACCGACGTCGCCAAGATGATTCAGGCCCCGATTTTCCACGTCAACGGCGACGATCCCGAAGCCTGCCGCCATGCGGCAAAACTCGCCATCGCTTTTCGCCAGGAATTCCATTGCGACGTGATGATCGACCTCTGGTGTTACCGTAAAAATGGGCATAACGAGCAGGATGAGCCCAGCTTCACGCAGCCCGTGATGGCGCGTGAGATTGCCGCCAAAACCCCGGTCCACGAGCTCTATGCCCGCCGGCTCATCGAGCGCGAAATCATTACCCCCGAGCAATTCGAGTCCATGAAAGCCGAATGCGTCCAGCGCCTTGAGGAATCCTTGGAACATGCTCGACAGAGCAAACCCAAACCGGCGGTCGCGAAGTTTGGCGGCGTGTGGAAAGACATCACCCGCGCCGGCTCCGATTGGTCGGCCGTCACCCAAGCGTCTCCCCAGCTCATCCAAAAAGTCGGTGAGGGCGTCAATCGTTTCCCCGAAGGGTTTACCATTCATCCCAAGCTCAAGCCGCTTTATGCCAGGCGCCTGGACATGGCTCTGGGCAAATCCCTCATCGACTGGGGCGGGGCGGAAATGCTGGCCCTTGGCTGCCTGGTCCTCGAAGGAACCCCCGTCCGCTTTGTCGGCCAGGATACGCAGCGCGGCACCTTCAGCCATCGCCATGCCGCTCTGCGCGACTACAACACCGGCGAAAAATATGTTCCCCTGGCCAATATCTCGCCCGACCAAGCCCCCATCATCATCGTCAACACCATGCTCTCCGAGCTGGCCGTCCTCGGCTTCGAATACGGCTTCAGCTCGGCCGATCCACGCAACTTGGTCGTCTGGGAAGCGCAGTTCGGCGATTTCGTCAACATGGCGCAGCCCATCATCGACCAGTTCATCGTCGCCGCCGAATCGAAGTGGCAGAAGATGTCCGGCCTCGTGATGCTCCTGCCCCATGGCTACGAAGGTTCCGGCCCCGAGCATTCCTACGCCTATCTCGATCGCTTCCTGGCCCTTAGCGCGGATGACAACATTCAGGTCGTTTATCCCAGCACGCCGGCGCAATATTTCCACGTGCTGCGCCGCCAGGTGAAACGGTCCTTCCGTAAGCCGCTGATTCTGATGATGCCCAAGGCCAATTTGCGCGACGCGATCTCACCCCTGTCGGAATTGACCGAAGGGGCATTCCAACTCGTGATCGATGATCCCAATCGTCGCGAGCCTAAAAGCGTCCGGCGGCTTCTGCTGTGCAGCGGCAAGATCTACCACACGCTGGAAACGGCTCGGAAAAATGCCGGCCTGGACGATGTGGTGCTGGTTCGCGTGGAGCAGCTTTATCCATATCCGGAAAAGGAAATTCGCGCGATCCTGGCGAAATATCGCGACGCCAGGGAGATCGGCTGGGTTCAGGAAGAACCGA
The DNA here is from genome assembly GCA_964499005.1 of uncultured Tepidisphaeraceae bacterium. Taxonomy (GTDB): domain Bacteria; phylum Planctomycetota; class Phycisphaerae; order Tepidisphaerales; family Tepidisphaeraceae; genus CAZCKE01. The sequence goes on along the minus strand of CAZCKE010000130.1, from coordinate 6,014 downwards.
TGAATCGCGGCGCCTGGACATTCATGGCCGACCGTCTTCAACCGCTGCTGCCCGATGGATTGAAGCTGATGTATTTCGGCCGCGAAGAGACGGCCAGCCCGGCCGTGGGTTCCAAGAGAGTCAGCGACAAGGAGGAAGCGGAAATTCTCTTTGGCGCGCTGGAATTGCCCAAGAGTGAAAAAGCCGCGGTCAAAGCCGCCCAGGCTGGCGGAAAATCCGGTGACAACGGAAGCAGCAATGGCAACGGCCGGCCTGATCCCGCCGCCGACGTGCTCGCCCCCGATGTGCGGCCGCAATTGGCGAAAATCGCCCCAGGCTCCGGCTTGGGCGCGGATTGACCTCCCCTTACAATGCTCGCCAGCTTAGGCTCTGCCTGCGGTCTTGAACGCCGCTTCCGTTTTGCGCAAGGATGATCATGGCAATTCAGGTCAAAGTTCCCGAAATCGGCGAATCCATCAAGGAAGCCACCCTTATCAAATGGCACAAAAACGACGGCGACTCGGTCAAGATCGACGAGCCGCTCTGCGAGTTGGAAACCGATAAAGCCAACGTCGATGTTCCATCGCCGGGAGTGGGGATCTTTCATCCGTTAAAAAAAGCCGGCGAGATGGCCAACGTCGGTGAAGTGATCGGCGAAATTGAAGCCGCTTCGGGAAAATCCGCCGCCCCCGCGCCTCCCAAGCCCGCCATCCCCAAAGCGCCCGAAGCAAGGAAAGAAGAGCCAAAAAAAGTGGAACCACCGCCGCGTCCTGCGCCGGTGATTCCATCGCCGCCTCCGGCTCCTGCCGCGCCTCGACTTGCCCCAGCGCCCGCGCCGACCGTGGAGAAGAAAAAGGATGTTGCGACTTCCGCGCCGCCCACTGCGACCCCGGCCGCTCCCGCGATGCCGTTCGATTCCGAGGGACTTCACCGCGCCCCTATGAGCCGCATCCGCAAGCGGATCGCCCAGACCCTCGTGCAGGCCCAGCACACGGCGGCCATCCTCACCACCTTCAACGAAGTTGACCTTACCTCCATCATTGAGCTGCGCAATAAATTCAAAGAGCGATTCCAGGAAGTCTATGGCGTCGGCTTGGGTTTCATGAGTTTCTTCGCCCGCGCCGCCGTGCTGGCCCTCAAGCAATACCCGAGCATCAACGCGTATATCGATGGCGACGATGTCGTCTATCATCAATTCGTCCACCTGGGAATCGCCGTCAGCACCGACCGCGGCCTGGCCGTTCCGGTCTTGCGCAATGCCGAGCGGATGTCATTTGCCCGCTTCGAAGCGGAGATCAAGCGCCTGGCCACCGCGACGCGCGATGGAAAGCTCGCCTTGGAAGAACTTTCGGGTGGAACCTTCACCATCACCAACGGCGGCATCTTCGGCAGCCTGCTCAGCACCCCGATCCTCAATCCCCCCCAAAGCGGAATCCTCGGCATGCACGCCATCCAGAAGCGGCCCGTGGTCATCAACGACAAGATCGAAATCCGTTCGATGATGTACGTCGCGCTCAGCTACGACCACCGCCTGGTGGACGGCCGCGAATCGGTCAGCTTCCTGGTTCGTCTCAAGCAATATCTCGAAGACCCGGCGAGACTGATGCTGGAAATATGAGGCGCCTCCTCCAACCGTTGGCGTGCCTGATCCTGACGATGTTGATCGTTTGCGGTAAGGTCAGCCCCGTGAGTGCCGGTCCCACGACTCGTCAATATGATGAAATGGTCCAGCGGCTCGACGCCCTCACGGACAAGGAATCCGCGTTCGGCCCCCTCTATCAGCCGATCTACCACGCAATGCTCTCCTGGTATCGCGACTGGGGCGGCAAGACTCGCCACCCCGTTGATACATGGATGACCGACCCCACCGCATACGCGGGCGAATTGGCCGATGCGCTCGAGCACGATCGCAATTTCATCGCGGAGCACCCGGGCGCCGGTTTCCCGCTGGTCTTTGACGTCACGCTCCCTGGCGGCAAAACGATGCGGACCAATTACACGTTGAATATCCCCGCGCATTTCGATGAAAAGGGAAAAACATTTCCCCTGGTCGTCGGCCTGCACGGTTCGGGGTGGCTGGCGCATCGGATCTCGTTCACCGCCGGCGGAGATTCGGGCGGCCGCTGTTTTTTTGTCACGCCGATCAATGAAGGCGGGCCCTGGAAAATCGATTTCCTCAACGCATATCTCGATGAGCTGATCCGCATCCTGCCGATCGACAAGGATCACATTTACGTCGAAGGCCACAGCCTGGGCGCGATGGCCACCTGGGATTGGGCCATGAGCAATCCCGATCGCTTCGCCGCGATCTCTCCCCGCGACGGCAACGGCGCGGCTTTCCGCGCGGCTCGACTCAAAAATCTTCCCGTCTGGGTCATCCATGGCGGCCAAGACGATTCGATCCTTCCCGGCTATGCCGACCAGATGGTCTCCGCTCTCCAGGCGGCCGGCGGAACGGTGAAGTACATGCTGATCCAAGGCGCGCCGCACAATCTGCCGCCGGAATTCAAGGAAGAGCCGATCGTCGATTGGTATCTGCAGCAGACGCGCAGCACGCTGCCGGTTCCGGCCGATCCGCTGGATTCGTTGGGGCTGGGGGCCGACGGGTTTTCGCGGCCGCAGACGATCTCAATGCCGGACCAGCGCTTCTGGAAATCAATGCCTTTCCCCATGCCCACGCGGCGGCACAATTCGGAAGCCAGGCACAACGCCGAGAAGGCGCTGTTCATGAATATCGAGAACGCCGGACAGCTCGTGCGGACATTGATTCAGGAAGAGGTCGATCCGCGGAAGCGCACGATGACGCTCTATCTCGCGATTCCGCCATCGCTGGATGGGCAAACTCCCAAGGGCCCGGATGTGGCCCCCATGCCGGCGCGGCAATGTCTGAGGTTTTATTATCGCGGGGATACCAATGTCGCCCTGGGCCGAGCCGCGGAACTCGCCGCCCAGCTCAAGGCCGACGGCAAGCTCGCCTCCGGCAAGGTCTGGATCACCGAGCTGACGCCCAGCCGCCGCGAGCCGGATTACATCGCCGAGTACCGGCTTGATCTGAAGTAGCCTCTTATATCCCCAACTGAATCATCAGGTAGTGTTGTCCGACATCGGGCCAGACTTTCTGGTCGTGCTGCTGGTTCCAGTTGGCCGCCCACTCGAACAGGCCCTTGCGCTGGGTAGGATTATCCGGCAGCTCGATCACGGCCACCGTGGAAATATGCGTGCCAATCGCGATCACCTGCTTGGCGCCGTCCTTTTTCCACTCATCTGCGGTCTTGAGCGCCTCGTCCTTGCTCCAGGGGCCCAGCACGCGATTGGAATCCTGCTGGAACCAGGTGTGAATCTCCTGGTGCGGCTCCTTGGTCAGCTTCGAGGTGACGTCCTTGTCCTGGCCCACCAGCGGCTTGGGCGGGGCCTGGTGCGACGTCCACCAGTGAAGTCCGATCGCCGGCAACGCGATGATCGCCACCAGCACGCCCAGGATAATCGCCACGCGGGCGATTCTCGATTTCTTCCTGGGTCCGGTCGCTTCACGCTTCTTTTCCTGCGCTCGTGGCTTGGGCTTGGATGATTCGGCTTTGCGATCCTTCGATTCGGTCTTGCGGTCCTGTGATTCGATTTTACGGTCCGGCGTCTGGGGCTTGCGATCCTGAACTTCGCGCTTGAACTCCTGTGCCTCGGGCAGGCGCTCGGGGGCTTTGGGCTTGGGAGCCGGCGGCTCCGCCGGGCGCGGCGGCCGGGAAAACGTCGTCAGTTTCATTTCCATCGTGATCGGAGCCGGTTCGGGCGCGGCGAGCGTCGGGCTATTGAAAATCACCGAAACCTGGGGCGTCTTACGCGGGGTTTCTCTGGCCACCGGTGACGCCATGATCCCCGAGCGGCGAGTGATCACCGGAGGCGGTTCATCGGGGATTGCCCGCAAGGCGTAGATGCTTTCCTCAGGTGAGAGCGGCTTGGGAGCGTTCACAACGGTCATCGAGCGGGCCGGCGCCGCGGTGGCCGTTCGAGCGGGGATGGCCCGCGTATGTGCAGGGCGAGACGCTGCTTTTTTCACGGGGGCCGTCGCGACAGCCACGGCCGCCGCGGGTTCCGAGCGCGCGGGCGCCGGAATCGACGGTGTCGTCGGAGCAGAAACGGGTTCCACTCGAGCGGCCGCTCGCACAGGTTCGGCTTTGGGAGGCTCCGCTTGGACGGTCACGGAAGCAGCCGGCGCGGGCGCGGCCGCCACCGGAGTTGACGCGGCAACTACTGGAGCGGGTGCGGCAACCGGCTGGGGACTTTGTTCCGCGGCGGGCCGGGCGGCTTCTTCCGGGGGGCGAGCCGGTTCGGGGATTTCCGCCGGGGGACGGACAGGCTCCGCCGCGGTCCGCGCGGGTTCCACGACGGGCTTTGCCGCTTCCACAGCGGCAGCGACGACCTGTTTATCAACTTTGGGCGGCTCGGGCCGGGCGGCCGCTGGCTTTTCAATCTTTGCAGCCGGCGCAGAGAAAGATTCCCCCGTCGGCAGGCCCAGCAGCGAGGGGACTTGTATCACTTTGCCGCACTTGCATTGAATGCGTTTGCCCGCGAACTCAGGCCGATAGGGCGCGGCACGCCCGCAAGCCTCGCAGACGATACGCTCAGAAGTCACGACTGACATGATTCACTGCCTCCTCCACATTCCTCGGATCCTTCTTCCCATGCTCGCATGGCGCTGTTGCCCCATGCGAACCTGAGTTCCCTGCAATCGATTGGGTCGATGTGCGGTGCTCCTCCGCCATCCTCATCGTCACAAGTCTCATGGACCATCAGTCGGCTTTTGAGCCATCACACGGCCCGTCCGCCAACTCACGGTTCATGATCAAATGTAATAAATATGCAGTGTGCGTGTCGGGCGTGTTTTGTCCCTGAACATGGTTATCGACCGTTTTACCCCCGTAAAATACAACGTCCAGCGCGATAGTGATTCAACTGCCGTCTGTAACGTTTATCCGCCTGCCCCGCCCCCTGATGATCGGCAGCTCGCGTAAAGGCGCCTGTTGCTTGCCCAAAAGTTGGGTTTCCGTGGCAGTCGATGCCGCGGGCACTTGTCGTTTAATCGGTTCCTGCCGAGACCTCTCGCTGCTCCCCGGTCAGGCGCACATGATCGACCTGCCGGCGAATATTGGTATTGTCTGAAAACGACAGCACAACCGTAAAATCAAACGTCCAATTCTCGTACCCGCGAGGGTCGATTCGGACAAACGTCCGCGTATGCTCCGCGTCGGCGCGCGGGATGTCGCGCTCGATGGTCAGCGCGTACGGGCCGTTGTCCGAGCCGTCCTTGAATTCGGTGTCGTCGGCAAAATGGTCCAGGTGCGCGATCTCCCGCTCTCCATGCCGGATCGACACGATCACCGGCGTTTCGGCCGCTTTGCTGTGTCCCGTGGTGTGGAACGTGATCGTTGCCTGTACCAGGCGCGGGCCATGATCCTCATCCGCCGCCGCTCCAATTCGCGCCAGGCCGCATACTGCTAAGGCGGTCAGTGCCATGGCGGAAATCATCAGTTTCTTTGACATGCAAATCTCCTTGATCTCCAGCGTAATTGTCGAATGTGAAAAAAGGCAACGGGAAGAATGGAGAAGGGCTTAAACCGCTTGGCCATTGCCGGGAATCTTGCGGCGGTGCTTGCCGTTGACGCGGCCCAGTTGCCGGCCGGCGGATGTCGGTGGGACGGTGACCATGGGATCCTCCGGCCCCGAGAGCGGCTCTCCGCTTTGCGTAGTCTCAAGGCGCGTCCGAATCTGCCGGGCATAGCTCTTGGATAATTCAAATCCGATGAAATGCCGTTCCAGCTTCTTGGCCACCGCCAACGTCGTCCCGCTGCCGCCGAATGGGTCCAATACCGTCTCACCGGGATTTGAGCACGCCTTGATGATCCGCCCCAGCAGTTTCTCGGGCATCTGGCAGCCGTTCCAGCCGGCGCGTTCCTTTAACGTTCCGCACACGCGCGGGGAGTACCAGACGTTTTCCCCGGGCGTGAAACCCACGGCCGTTTCCTGCGGCCCCAAAACTACCC
>CAZCKE010000129.1:0-9527 GCA_964499005.1 uncultured Tepidisphaeraceae bacterium | reverse complement strand
TGTGTGTGTTTGGGAAGTAGAGGTTGGCTCAGAGTGTAGAGGCATGGTCGTGCTGAATGGGGAGGATGTGTTTTCGATTGTGTGATCAAGTGCATGAATAACAGGATATAATATTTGCGATGTTTGATATGCGATTGGGAGAGGCGCATATCAGAGTAGTACGATGGGGAATTGGGGATGATCTGGATGGGCGGGGATTTGTTTGATGGGGATTGAATGGAGATTGAGATGGGTTCAAATCTTCTCATTCCGATGATTGCAACCAGTGAAAGAGCCGGGCTTAGAAAGCCCGGCTTACTATTAGTAGATGCCGCCTTCTTTCGTTTTGTGGCAGATTTTGCAAGCTGCCCATAAATTGCAGCCGATGCCCACAAATTCGATGTTCTGATGGAATTTAGAGGCAAAGCCCACAAGATAGGACTTTGAAGGCGGCCGAATCGAAGGATATGTCCGAACCGGTCGGGCCGGCTCATATCGATGATGATCATGGGGCCGGCCACTAGCAGGAAAAAACTGTAATGGCTTCTGCAAGCCGGGAAATTGGATGACGCCAATGAGTTCCCGAGAGGCGAAGCATGGCGGAGATCAGGCTCACGGCCATGCTGATGCCGATGAAAAAGACGAAATTCACGATGTAAACGCCCCATGAGAAATAATCGCTCATGGCGGTGGCGGAGAGGCCAATGCGGAGCTGATTAATGTAGGCAATCGCCGCCCAGACGACGATGAGGGCTGAGGTGATGACCAGAATCTTGTGCTGGATTCCCGGCGGCGCCATCGCGGCGAGCATGTCTTTCCCAACGTTTGGGGCGGGGGCTTTCATGGAGGATTAGCCTTTGGCCTGGGGAGGGGGAGGGGCGTAAACGCGATTTTTGGGAGACAGATAGTAGACGCGCGGTTTGGTGCCCAACTCCTCCATGTGGCGATAAGCACCCCCATCGGCGAGCAACTGGGTGAGTTTCCGGGTCTCGCCCTGGCCATTGGTGACGGCGTCCTCGTTTTCGTCACCGTAGTGGATCGCGCCCATCGGACAGCCGCTGGTGCAAGCGGGGAGCATTCCCATGGCAGCCATGTCGGGGCAGAAGTCACATTTCTCAACGGTGCCGATGCGCCGCGGATAGCCGTGCTCGGGGGAATATGCGGCGTCCTTGGCGGCAGGCGAATCGGGAGGAGGACCCCAATTGAAACTCCGAGCGCCGTAAGGGCAGGCGGCCATGCAGAATCGGCATCCGATGCAGCGATCGTTGTCGATCAGCACAACGCCGTCAGAGCGTTTGAATGTGGCATCGACGGGGCAGACCTTCGTGCAGGGGGGATTGTCACAGTGATAACAAGGCTGCGGGAAGTAATAAGGCGCGGTCTTTTCCGCTTCCTGCATTCGCAGCACCTTGATCCATTGGCGATCAGGGGGAATGAAATGCATTTTGGAACAGGCGGAAATGCATTTGCCGCATCCATCGCACTTGGCCAGGTCGATGACCATGACCCATTTTCGGCCGGGAACTCCCTGGAGTGCATCGGCATTGAGATCGGCGGGGGGGAAAGGACGAGGTCGATGCGCCTTGGGAGGGGTTTGCGCTCGCGGGAGTGCCAGCGGCATCGATGGCTTTGTAGGCGATTGATCCTGTGGCCGCGGCTCCCAGAACCATCAGGCTGTGCCGTAGGAAACCGCGTCGATAGCTGTTCATTGCTCGCTCCATCGTAGTGCCGTTCACAGACGTTTGATAAGGACGCTGGCTGACTGGTTGACAGCGATGACGTAGTCCGGAATTTCGAGCCAGGCAGGCTTGGTCGTGCCCCCGATTTTTTCGCACACGGAAATTGCAAATAGTCCGCCTGAGTCGTGCATGACGCGTCGAGCCCTGGCGAACCAGCGGGTGACGAAAGCGTCGTGAGCGCCGGGGTCTTGTTCCATGTCGGCGCGTTCTTTGTCGGTGGAAGGTTCGACGGCATCGAGCATCAAAGTGCCGATATGAGAGCCGTCTTCGCGCACCGTGATTGAGAGCATGTCACTTGTGCCAGTGCCGATCGGGTAGGCACCGAGAATGCCATTGGCCTTAGCCAAGCGGAGGAGAAACGCGGATTTACCGCTTCCGCGCGGGCCTACGACGGCCAGAACTGTGCCCATGCGCAGGCCGCCGCCAAGAGAACGATCGAGATTCGACGAACCGGTGGAAAGGACTTTTGCGTCTTTGGGACCGATGTGAAGATGGCTGACCATGGGAACAGCGGCCAAGGCGGCGCCGATTTTCATCAGGTTTCTGCGGGAAAATGTCATGGCGTTCTCGTGTGTCATGGACGATCGTCGTGGAGGGGTTGTTTGCGGTGCTTGGCCATAATCGCGTCGTTCATCAAAGCGTTGGTTGCCACAGGAAAGATCGGGCATCAGGGCCGCGACGGAAATCGGACCCATCCCTACTCTTGGCGTAGGGGAAACCGCTGATACGGATTCAGCCGCCACCCATCGAATGGAAGCATTAGGCGGGACCACCCAATGAGCGTAAGCGGCGCAACCAAAGCCGCGTATGATTTGCGATCTGTTTGACGGGGAGGAATCGCTGGCGGGCACCGCGGCTGGTTTCCGTGTGCATCGCCAGCTAACACTTACTTCGCATCGGGTGTGTTTCGGATAGCAAATCGCAGGAGTTCGGCGCTACTCTTGATGTCTAGTTTTTCTTTGATGTGTTCGCGATGAGCCTCGACGGTCTTCACGCTGAGGAATAGCTTGTCGGCGATTTCCTTGATGCTCAGGCCCGCGCCGATCATCCGAAAGATTTCGAGTTCGCGATCGGTGAGGCGGTCCATCGGCAAACCGCCTTCGCGTTTTTTGTTGCCGACCATTCGTTGGAGAAGGGTGGCGCCCATTTTGTCGCTGACATAGACGTGGCCGCCGAGAACTGCGCGGATGGCTGCGAGGAGTTTTTGGGGGGATTCCTGCTTCATGACGTATCCGCCGGCGCCTGCGCGTAGAGCGCGTTCGGCATAGAGAGATTCATCGTGCATGCTGACGACGAGGACGGCCTGATCGGGGGACTGGGCTTTGAGTTCCTTGAGGAGTTCGATGCCATCGCTGTCTTTCAACGAGACATCGACGAGAACGAGATCGGGTTTGGCCTGACGGATGTCGCGAAGAGATTGGTAGGCATCCTCGCCCTGGCCGATGACAGTCAAATCGGGCTCGCCATTGATGAGTTGGGCCAATCCTTGGCGAACGATCGGGTGATCATCGACGAGAAAGAGCTTTTTCTTTGCAGTATCTGCTGAGGGGGACTTAGTGGGTTTGGACTTTGCCATGATGATCACCTGTTGTTTTTTGAAGGAGCATTCTTTGTCGGAAAGGGACGAGAAAATCGGAGAGGAGGTTTGGGAGTTGGGGGCTTTCCGCGGCCTTGGCTGCGAGCAGGCTCACATCGGATGGTGAAGGTGACAACGGTGCCGCCGCCTTTGCGCCGGGCGATACTGAAGTTGCCGCCGATGACGCGTGCACGGAAATGCATCGTCTGCAATCCGATGCCTGTTTGCCGGGACTTGGATTCTTGTCTCGTGACGGCAAGTCCTTGTTTGACTCCCTCGGTAAAGCTGCTGGGAATACCAATGCCATTATCGGCGATTGCCAAAAGGAGTGTTCCGCCGCGCACGGCGAGGCTGATTTCGATTTCCCTGGCCTTGCCGTGACGGACGGCATTGCTTACGGCTTCCTGGGCGATTCGGTACAGATGGGTGGCGGCGGTGTCGTCTCGGACCTGGGCCACCTGGTCCCAGTGAAAAGTACAGTGAACGTTAAACAACTGGGACACCTTCATGGACAGCGAGTCCAGAGCGCTCCAGAGGCCGGATTTGAGGTCAACGGGATTGAGTCCACGGGCGAAATCACGGGCCTGCCCGGCGCAATCGCGAACGGATTCGGCAAGAGTAGCAAGGGAATCTTTTGCGGAATTCGCACCTTCGGGCAGAGCTCGGGAAGCTGCATCGATGCCAAAGGCGATGCCGATCAGATCCTGGCAAAGTCCGTCGTGAAGGTCCTGTCCGATTCGACGCTGTTCGTTGGAAGCGGTTTCGAGGATTTGGCTTTCGAGTTGCCGTCTTCCGGACAGGTCGTGAAGAATGGCCGTGAAGAGCCTGCGGCCATTCAGATTAACTTCGCTGACGGACAAATTAATTGGAAAAGTGGTGCCGTCTTTTCGCAGGCCGGTGACTTCTCGGCCAATGCCGATGATTTTGCCACGTCCGGTACGAAGATAATTGGCGAGATATCGATCGTGCTCGGAGCGATACGGCTCTGGCATGAGCTGATTGATATTTGCTCCAAGGAGTTCGGAACGACTGTAAGCAAAGAGTCGCTGGGCAGCAGGATTGACCGATTCGATTCGTCGGTGTCATACAAGGGTAAGGATGGATTCGATGGCTGATTTTAGGATGGCCTGCAATTTCTGTTCTTCTTGGCGCAGCGCCATCTCGGCCGCGTTTGCGATCGGAAATGTCGCGCATAATCGTGGAAGCAGCGATAATGCGGCCATCCTTGTCGCGCAGAGGGGAGACGGAGATGGAGACGATGATGATGCGGCCGTTGCGCGCGGTGCGTACCGTTTCATAGTGGTCAACGGGTTTACCGCGACGTATTCGATCGAGGATTTGTTCTTCCTCCTTGAGGTGGTCGGGGGGAACAATCAGGGTGATGGATTGGCCGACAGCCTGAGTTGCGCTGTAACCGAAAAGTTTCTGAGCGGCGGGATTCCAGTCCAGGATGCTGCCATCGAGCGATTTGGCGATGATCGCGTCGTCAGAGGATCTGACGATGGCGGCGAGGCGGCCCTGCTCATCGAGGGGGTTGGGCTTGCGGACTGAGCCTGAGCGAGAAGATTTTCGTGGCGTCGTTGGACTCCGGTGGGATGCTATTTTTGCCATGCCCTACCTCAGGTCGGCTTCAACTGAGATAGTGTCGTTATTTGCGCCGAAAAATGAAAGAAGAGACCCGGCAGCGACCGCTGGGTTCCGTGGTGTTTCACTCACGGCGTCAAAGCTCTGGTAAGAACGTGGGGAACCAAGACGTTGTCCAGATCCGCAGCGATGCTGCATTCGATGGAACGCGGACTATGGTGCGTGAGGTCCAAAGCCAATTCGCGATGGATCCGTTTTCTTACTGCCGGACCGTTGACGTTTCTGAGCAATCCCAGCAAATGAGCGGGAGCTACTTGAACAAGCGATTGATATTCGCCTTGCAGAGCGGCGCCTTCGAGTAAAAACGCTAAGCGGTGGGCAAAGATCGAGGCTTGGTGTTCGTGTGGCGAGGTTCTGGGGTCCATGGCGGAAAAAATGTTGGAAGAATGTTTTTGAACGCGGCTGGACGCGTCGCTTACGAGCTGGCAACCATGCTCGCGCCCAGCGGGGTTATCAAGCTCATGAATCAGAGCCAGCCCTGGGATGCCTTCGACTTTGGCGAATATTCGCGCTCGTCCAGCGTCGGCGACAAGAATCCAATAAATGCGCATTGAACACTCCTGTATTGTTGAATGTGTTCTATTCTGCTGGATCAACGCGGGTTAGTTCATCGGGAAGGATTCCCGCAAGCGTTTAGGGGATTCACCGACACGGGGTCGGTTGCCGGCGCGGTCGTGCTTGATAGTTCACTGACGAAAGTGGATGAATTTCTGCACGTAGGCCATCGGATGCGAACAATCGCATTACAGAGCGCTGTGAGCGGGATGACACTGAGCGTTGTCGGAATGGCGCTGGCGGCGGGAGGGCTGCTGGCTCCGGTCGCCGGAGCGATTTGCCAGGAGATCATCGACATCCTGGCCGTGGTCAATGCACTTCGAGCGGCCATGGCGCCTCGTCATCTCGCGGATATTGAAGAGCCAGCGATTTCGATCATCTCTGAGACGGCCTTAGGTGAATCCCTGATCGCCTCACAGGCTTAACCTGACAGCGAGAGCCCAGAGCGTCCCGACAGAATTCCGACGCCGCAGAGTCGATGATTCTGATGACGCCAACAAGGAGGCTCTATGGCAACTCGTCGAATTCGTGATTATCTGACGGGCAGCGGGGTCTGGTATTCGCTGACGAGTCATCCGACTGCGTACACCGCCCAGGAAGTCGCTCAGGCGACACATCTGCCGGGACGCTGCATGGCCAAAAACGTCATCGTGACGATTGATGGAGAATTGGCAATGGCCGTGGTTCCGGCAACTCGGGAAGTCAACCTCAAGGGGCTGAGGGATCAAGTCGGAGCCAAAGAAGTGCGCCTGGCGGACGAAGCTTGCTTTGCTGAAGCATTTTCCGAATGCCAGGTGGGTTCCGTGCCGCCGTTTGGGGTGTTGTTCGGAGTCCGGATATTTATCGATATCAGCCTGGCGTTGCAGGAACAGATCGCCTTCAACGCTGGAACTCACACGGACGTTGTCCGGATGTGGTACACGGACTACGCGCGAATGGCCAAACCACTGGTGATGCAGATCAGCATGCCCGAACCTGTGAGCAAAGTGAAATCTCGGCTCAACACAGCGCGTCGCGATACGCATCACGGCTTAACGGCTCACGCCCCACAGGTTCACTGCGGGCTGGCCCAGCATCTGGGATGCGACTGAGCGATGAAGGAATGTGGCAGGGGCCGTAATTCGTGATGGCGAAACAGTGAGACCAGGAGAGGCCATGTTTGCGCTCTACAAACACGTGTGCTGCCCCAAGTGTCACGGTCATCATGATGTTTGTCTGCATGAAACGGGTCCGGTGTTGTTGAACGATACGCTTGAGTTCATCTGTCCAATGTCGGGACACAAGGCAAGCTTGCGCTCCGACATCTACTCTCAACCCGTGAGAAAGTTTCCGACGTCGGCCATTCCGCTCTATCACGAACAGTCACTTCAGGAGGTATCACAATGAATCCGACTGCATCAACATCAAAACTGGCGACGATGCACAACCTGTCGCCCGCGAAGGCGCTGCAACTGGCGTGGGCGGGATTCGTCCTGTTTATGGGCATTCCGTTCGCGGTTACTTACTGGTTCATCTGGAATCTGCCCAGCCGCGAGAATGGGTTGCCTGACCCCAACACGGGCAAGTGGTTTATCGCGTCGATGGCTTATCTAGCCGTTGTGGCCGGCATCGCGTTCTTCTGGCGTGAATATGTGTTCAACGATTATCGAACCGGCAAACCCGTCCCGCCGGCAAAGTATTTGCTGGGAACCATCGGTGTATGGCTGGCGCTGGATACGGCGGGATTGTTCGCGCTGACCGGGTGTGTGATCACTGGGGCGTTGCTGCCCAATTTGCTGCCGGCCTTCCTGGCGCTGGGGCTGTTTCTGATGCTCTGGCCGACGGGCAGGGCAATGATCCAGTGTGTCGGAAACGAGAAGGACGCAGAGTTGTATGAGGGACCGCGCTAATCAATAGGATCCATACTCATTGGGAGAGATATGGCCGATCCTTCACGGAAAATCGTGCATGGCGAGCCGGGCATTTGGAAGCGTAAGCATAAAAGCTTCGATGCCCGGCTCTTTTTGCGCGCGTGCCTGCAATAGACCGGGTGCCTATAACTGCATCTGGGCGAAGATCGTGGAGCTGGTCAGATCGCGCTTCAGGGCAAAGCCCAATTTTTCCGCCACGCGCTGCATCTCGATGTTTTGAGTGAGAATCATTCCGCTCAGATGGTGCAAGTTTTCATCGCGAGCGATTTGAATCAACAGTTTGAGCAACTGAGATCCCAGCCCACGATTCTGCCAGGCGTCGCTGATAACCAAGGCGAACTCCGCGTCGTTGGTGTGAGGAGTTTTGCTGAGCCTGCCGATACCCAAGATGGAGGGCTCGCCGTTTTCTTGGCGGCGTTCGGCAACCAAGGCAAGCTCCCGATCATAATCATTGAAGCAGACGCGAATCAGCCGTTCGTGTGCAACCCGCTGGCTCAGATTCATCGCATGGAAATAGCGGAATAGCACGCTGCGATCGGAGAGACCTTCGTGAAAGCGCGTCACCAGCGGCTCGTCCTCGGGACGGATGGGGCGGATCGTGACCGGTGTGCCATTGCGCAAAGACCATTGTGAGATGTATTGCGTCGGGTAAGGCCTAATTGAGGGTCGCGGCAACTCCGTGGCCAATTTGCCAGCGGGCCACAGGACCGTGCGGGCATCAACAGCAATTAGACGATCGGCTGTGGCGATGAGGGGGTTAATCTCAACCTCTTTGATCCAGGGCTGTTCGACTACCAGCTGGCTGAAGCGAACTAGAATTTGCCCCAGCGCGGCGATATTGACAGGCTTACGGCCGCGGATGCCGTGAAGGGCCTTGAATATTTTGGTTTGCTCCATCATGCGGATGGCGAGCGTCGCGTTCAGCGGAGGCAGTCCTAATGCACGGTCTTTGAGGACTTCGACCAATTGGCCGCCTGAGCCGAAGAGGAGCACGGGTCCGAATTGCGGATCGGGTGAGCTGCCGATAATCAATTCGTAGCCGTCGCGGGTGTCGATCATGGGTTGAACGGTGACGCCATCGAAATGGCCCGGGCCGGCGATACGGGCGACGGATTCTTTTATTTCGTTGAAAGCACGTAAGACCTGGTCGCGGTCGAGCAGATGGAGCTTGACGCCGCCGACGTCGGTTTTATGAGTGATCGTGCGCGAAAAGAGTTTGAGCGCAACGGGGAATCCCATGGGCACGGCGCTTTGTACGGCTTCGTCAGCGGTCGGGGCCGTCACCGTTGGGACCGTGGGAATTCCATACGCGGAGAGCAGCTTTTTGGATTGAAATTCGTCCAGAAGCTCGGCACCCCCGGAGTGAGCGGCGGCGATGATTGCCTCGGCGGCGGGGCGGTCGATCGGGGAATCGCCGGAAGCTCCAAGGGCCGGCGTTTCATACAGACCGCGGAGGTTGTACGAATAACGCCACATGTAAGTGAACGCGCGAGCGGCTGCGTCGGGAAATTGAAACGTGGGAATTCCTGCCCGACTGAGAATTGATTGGCCTGCGGCGATTTCCGCCCCGCCCATCCAGCTTGCCAAAAGCGGTTTGTCAAGGTGGGCCAGCGATTTGATCGCTTCAGCGGTCTGGGTGGGATCGGTCATGTCCTGGGGCGTGAGGATGGCCAGAACGCCGTCATTGCCCGGGTCGTCAGCGACCATCTTCAGAGCCTTGGCGATTCGCTCCGGCGCTGCGTCACCCAGGACATCAATAGGATTGTTGTGACTCCATTGAGGCGGAAGGATGGCGTCCAGAAATTTCATCAGCTCCGAGGAAATCGGAGCAAGTTCGCCCCCGTTGTTCAGCAGAGTATCAGTCGCCAGGACGCCGGGGCCGCCCGCGTTGGTGACGATGGCCAATTGGCAGCCGCGGGGCCGCGCCTGCTTGGAGAGCACATCCGCCATGGAAAACAGATCGGAGATGCTGTCGACGCGCAGCACGCCGGTGCGGCGAAAGGCGGCATCGAGGACTTCGTCGCTGCCGGTCATCGAGCCTGTGTGGGAGGCGGCGGCTTTAGCGGCGGCCTCGGTGCGGCCCGCTTTGATCACGATAATCGGTTTGGTGAGTGAAACCTCGCG
>CAZCKE010000128.1:8710-9530 GCA_964499005.1 uncultured Tepidisphaeraceae bacterium | reverse complement strand
CGCCCGGCAGCAGGGCATCGGCGTTCGCGCGCTGAGGCGGGAAGGACCAATGGCCGCCCGTTGCCGATGATGTCGCCGAGTTGGAGGGGATTCCCCAACACGGCATTCTTGTACCGCACCAGTGGTACAAGAGCAACAGCTACATGAATTACCGGCTAATTCGTCGAGCGGTTCGTCAAATCGATTAAATCCGAGTGCCTGGACGGGATGGTCTTCTTCGGCGAAGCCTCGCTGCATCATGCCGTGACACAATATCTCGAACATTTTCATCATCAACGGCCGCACCAGGGAAAGTCCAATCTCATTTTGTTTCCCTCGCATCCTGTCGATCTCAAACCGCGCGATGGGCCTGTGCGACGCAAACAGCGCCTCGGTGGCGTGCTCAAGTTTTATTACCGCAACGCGGCTTAAAGACATTTTCCAACCTCGCCGAATTTCTCTCCGCCAAAACGCGGATCGGAAATTTCGTTTGATTTCTGTCCATGATTTTCTCTTCAACCTGCCCTCATCAACCCGCGTCAACCACTACAACGCGCGGATGCGATTTTTTACGCTACGGGTTTGAGATCAGCTGCCAAAAACATTTTGTGCAATGGTTGTGCCGATAAGCGTACTGACAAACGAAAGCGAGCAGCCGCAAATTACAGCCCAGACGGGTCGCATTGCCTTCCATAGCACAAATATCTGAACCAAAGCGCCTGCCAGAAGTGGCAACGTTAACACAACGTAATCCTTTCCAAGGAGAGGCATTGAACGAACGCGCCCATAAAACAGGAGGAATATGAACACGGTTGACCCTCCAAAACTAGTCAAAACCGTC
>CAZCKE010000128.1:0-8700 GCA_964499005.1 uncultured Tepidisphaeraceae bacterium | reverse complement strand
TAGGGTAGAATATCCATAGCTTTCAACAGTCACCATCAAAGATCAATTGCCATCGAGCGAGCCGTGCTCTGCCATCCATTCTGCTTCTGCCTCTGATTCTGCCTCACGTTCCAAGTCGCCCGCCTCACCCTTGCAATTACTCATGACACCAAGATTTTGGTGATGATGTGCCGGGCTACACGCGAGTTTTTGAAAGGCGTGATCTGCATGTTTGTCGATGTTCGAACCATCTTTACCTTCGTGCCAGCCCATGTTCCCGCTGGCGATTGCTTGTTGTGCCGCATTTATATCCTCTGGCGAGTCCTTATGCCATCCTTTAGTGTCACCGACATTCCCCCAACTGTATGTATGCTGCAGGTGCCATACACCGTTGCTATCCTGATCAGCAGTATACGCAAAAGTGTGGCTAAAAATATTCCAATTCGATCGGACAACGTTCAGCTCATTGGGGCCCGCGCCGATTTTGCGATTCAGCTCGAATAGATCCGTACCTTGTGGGTCAAGATATTTCAGCGCATTCGAACCGTCGCTTTGATATAAATTCAGGCCATCCACATATGTCCCACCAGATGGCTCCTGCTCCAACCATCGGCCCAGTCCCGGCCCATAATCTCGCCCTCGGTGGTTGTATAAGCCTGTTGCCGAGTCTGCTCTCGCACCTTGATGCATCCAGATCCAGTTGTAAGCATCTAAAGCCGTTGTACCGCTGGCACTCAATACGGATACATTGCCATAGGGGTCGTAAACAAATCTTTCTTGGGTGAGTCCGCCGGTGTTGATCAATGCCGTCGTGCTCCAGTCAGCAGCCTGTTGCGTATAGAGTCGTCGCCCAAGACCCGAACTGCTGACTCCCAAGTTGCCGCTCGTCGAATTATCGTCGCGTAAGATTAAGCCATCAACATACTCTCCACTCCACACATATTGATTGGTGACCGTTGAGCTTTGTCGTTCTTCGATGAGTTGCCATCCGTGATCGAAATAACAATCCGTGGTCGTCGATCCGTGGGTTTCCTGGATTCTCCATCCCCTGGCGTCGTAAACGTAGCCGGCGATGGTGGCACTGCTGGAATTCTTGACGGTCACCAAGCGGTTCCAAGCATCGTAGACATAAGTCTGGCCGAGCTGATCTGTGGTGGTATTCCCATTGCTGTCGAAGGTCAAGTTCAAACTTCCGACAACCGTCAATTGATTCTTAGAGTTGTGAGTGCGGCTCGTCGCTGTCGTATCCACGGTTTGGCTGGACCAGTTGCCCAGCGTGTCCAGGCTCCACTGCTCGGCATGGTTGGAAAGGCTGGAGGTCGTTGAAACAGTATCCAACCCACCCGTGCCGTTATTCGCGGATGCTGAAAGTGTACCCCGCCGGAAAGCCCCTATGCGATCCAAGTTGTCGTAGGCCGTTGCGTTGTCTCCGGTCACAGAACTGTTTTGGTGATAGAGTTCGCTGAGCCCTGAGTTCTGCAAATTGTTCTTGTAGAGTGGATTGCTATTGCGGTCATAAGCGTACTGAAACCGATCGGTCGTGGTTGTCCAGAATTGGTCGATGACACGACCAAACCGGTCCAGGCCCGTATATTGATCGCCGCCGTCATTGTTGTAATAGGTGTCGCCCGATTGCTGGATGTAAGTGAGATTCACACCGGGCTGGGGATGTCCACGTTGAATAATGGTCGCGGCGCCGAGATAGCTGTAATCCTCCAGATGCGTCCCGATGCCCCCCGAGCCGTTGTCATCAGCCAGATAATCGATCCGACTGATGTTTCCGTCCACCGTGGCGTTGTCGTAGCCAAAGTGAAGCAAACGGCCGTTGGGATAGACCATGTTTGTCAATCGGCTGTTGTTGGCGCCGCCGCTCATCAGTACCCAGCCATATTGTACATTAAGCGAAGGCGTGCCCGATGTGACGACCGTACCGTTGTGTTCCTGATACTCCTGGTTTAGCTGACCCAGGCCGTTGTACATGTCCTGGACCTGGTTCACCACGCTCCCGCCGCTGGCAGCGTTGTATTGTGTGAGCTGATAGGGCCTGCCTCCCGTGTCAAAATTAATTGTTTGCCGCCGTACCGATCCATCGACCCCACTTCCGAGGGTCGTGACCGCATCGGCGATTCTCCGTCCCAACAAATCGTAGCTGTAGGTGTGGACCGTCCCATTCTGATCGGTGAAGGTTAGCTTTTGATCAATCGTGTTGTAGGTGAAGGTCTGCTTATCTGAAGAATTGGTTCCCGGATTACCGCTGGTTTTGTCGGGGTACTGAACGGAAGCCAGCAGATCATTGGAATAGAGATTTGAGCCAGTTGTGGTGACGCCGTAGTTGTACTGTGTCGTCTGGCTATTCGTCCCTGAAGGCATGACGGCCTGGACCGTGAGCGTATGGCCCAGCCCATCGTAGGTCCAAACCGTGGCTCTGTCGGTCGAATTGGTAACCGACGGCAGGTTCGATGGATTCGGCGGCGTTACGCCGTCATAGGCCTCGATGATTCGGAGCTTTCGGGCCAACATGTCGTAGTAGTAGGCCATGACGATCCCTTTGGGGTCCGTAACCGTATCTTGGAAGCTGGCTGAGTTGTAGGTGCAGCTGGTGACGAGCACCATATCCGAGCGTGAAGGCGGCGAAGAGGGGCGTGTGTAACTGCTGCCTCCATTGGTGCCGACGTTTACCGATGTCGTGACGCGGTTCGCTGCGTCAAAGTACTCGGCTGTATAACTGACGCGCGCCTTAGGCGTGGTGCTCGCGTTGCCCAGCTCGCCAGTATTGGTATCGTCGTGGTTGTGCTGCTTGGTGGTAGTCAGAATGACATTGCCATCCGAATCGTAGGTGAATTGAACCTGCTCAAGAACATTGTCCCCCGTCACGCTGGAGGCGTTGGACCAAGCGGAACCGCCACCACCATCAGTGGTATATCGTTTGCTGAGCCGACTCGCACCGTCATAGACGGACTTGCCGGCCAAGCCACCTGGCGCGGAGACCTCGATCAAATCGCCACGGTGGTCAAAATACCCATTGGTAATGAGAGCATTGGTTGATACCGTCCCCGCCGATTGATCGACGCTGTAAACATAGGTCTGATACAAACGGTTTTGATCGTCATAGTTGATGATGACCTCATATCTCAACAAGCTTGAATTGGGAGGACTGACTACCCCCGCGGAAACCGACGGCGCGGTGCCGTCCCCATCATAGACGTTCACTTGTATGAGGCGATCAAGATTATCCAGACTGAGGAAATAAATCGGCCGGTGCGTCCCGTCGCTTTCACTGGAGGCCACGCCCCCCTTTGAAGCGGTCAAGCGGTCGCGCCAGTCATACCACATGTTGGTTACCCGATTGTCCGCCGTCGTCGAATCGACATAGCTTGTCGCCGTCGTCAGCATCGAATCCCCTCCGGCGTTCCCGCCATCGTAGATCGCGCTGGCCACTTCCGTCATGTTACATGGTGAGCCATTGTTGCTGGGCGACCAACTCCCGCTGGAGGGTGAATCATTGGTCCCCACCCAAACGCTGGAGACGCGGCCCAGGCTGTCGTAAACGGTATCGGTGATCGTGCCCACAGCGTTGATCAACCGAGCGGAACGACCCGTCGAATCGTAGCCATAAGTCGTGCGGTAGAAATTGGTGTTCTGCGTTCCGAGGCTTGTGGAAGTGGAATAGGTCAATCCGCTGAAATTAAAATAGACGTCCGCGTTGACCGCCCGCCCGCTGTTGTCGAGGTATTGGCGGGACAGGGTTTGCACGTTAGAGACCGATTCGCTGCCGTTGGGCGCGCCGCTGGTCGTGCTGATGGTGGACGGCGCCATCGTCAGGTCTTCGACGTAAACGGTGGTTTGCGAACGATCCTCGCGACTGACACCTACAGGGCCGGTCGTCGTGCTCGAGCCCGATTGCCAACCGGGATAGACACGCACTTCGTGCGCGGAATCCTTGTGAACGGTGTAGGTCACGTTCCCATTGGGATCCGTGACTTTGGTCGTGCGGCCAAGGCCATCCACGACATTGGTCGTTATCAGATGGAGTCCCCCTCCACTGGGGGTGGTCCAGCCGCCGGGTAGATTGGAAAAATCGCCGGTGTTGCTCGTGTTGACATCCGCGATCTCTTTGACAGGTATTCCGGTCCCAAGATCGGCTGCCGTGTACGTGATGTACCCATCCCCGTCTTTCATCCACTGGATCCGCCCGAAGGAATCATAAAAAGCGGTTGAGACGTCATAGGTCGTGTTGGGGCCATTTTGAGAAGATGAGATCAGTGGCATCGTAGTCGTAGCGGAAGTCATGTAGTTGGTGGCCAATCCGCCCGAGGTCGTTGTCCAAGTATATGAATAGCTGGTCGTTTGTCCGCCGGTGCCATCGGTGTTGTGATATTCGGTGAAGCTGGACAGTGGATAGACCGTTTTGCCGGCTTGATCACCGGCGGTGTTCAGGTCGGCGGTATGAGTCGTGTATTGATAGGAACTGATCGTTAT
Source organism: uncultured Tepidisphaeraceae bacterium (assembly GCA_964499005.1). GTDB lineage: Bacteria > Planctomycetota > Phycisphaerae > Tepidisphaerales > Tepidisphaeraceae > CAZCKE01. The sequence continues at coordinate 4,242 of CAZCKE010000128.1, read as the reverse complement.
AGTGGTCCCGGTGCTGCCTTGCTGAACGCCTTCAGACTTCAGATTGTTCACCACATCGCCAGGCGTCGTGCTGGTGGCCGTCGTACTGTAGGCATATTGATAAACGTGAATTAGGCCGGAATTCGCGTTAAGGAGATTGGAACTCCCGCCCGAATTGGTCAGGAGATCGGTGTACGCATCCAATGTCGACAAGGTCGAGGGCAGGTTCAAAGCCGATGGCTCGGCCCACTGGACAGCGTGTGTATAAACATCATAAGAATAGTAAGTACCCCATTCGTGACCGGATGATGTTTCCGTAAAGACCTTGAGCATCGTTTGCCCAAGGTAGTTGCTGTAGATCGTATTGGTGTTGCCATCCGGAAGTGTCTCGATGGTTTTAGTAGCCCAGTGGTTGACGTCGTCAGTGTAGCCCGAGTTGGTATTTCCCGACCGCGAATACGTGAACGTGCCCTGGCCATTGCCTCCGCTGCAAGAGCAGCCCGCGCCTTGCGCGATTTCCTTGGTAACGGCCTTGGATGTGGAATCATATTCAAAATAATTATCCGCGTAGGTCGATACTTGCGAATCGGTGAGCGTCGAGGGATCGGAGACGCTATAGTTGTTCAGCATGCGTTTATAAGATTGCGGATTGACGACATATTTCAATCCATGAACGAAGCCCGTGGAACTCGACGAGATGTAGTACCGATAGTAGTGCGTATCGATCGTGTTGCCCGCTCCATCTGCGGTCACGGCAAGTTTCAAGTCATTTTGGGAACCGTGGGTATCGCTGGATCCGTAATAAGTGTAACTGGCTTGACGAAGATTGGTCCAGGTCGAGCCATTGGGGCTGGTTCGCAGCATCACATTCTGCAAGCGGTACTGATTGGGACTTGAGCTGTCCGCGATATATGTAAACAACAAGGAATAGATGATGCTCGTGCCACCCGAGGTATATGTCCTTTGTAGCTCACCGACGTAATTATTAGTATACGACGTGACCGTGGTGACGACGCCATTCGGATCGGTATAGCTGGCGAGCAGTCCCTGAGGATTGCTCGTTTGCGTAAAATCCCAGAAGCGATAGGTGTATTGGCGGCCCCCGTTAATTTCCGTGTAGATGTATTGATGGTTTGTTGAATCGATCGCCAACGACGTGGTGGCCCCCGGCGTGGGAAATTGTGGCGCCGTTCCGTTGAACCAGACGCCCTGTAGGGGGCTCATCTTGACTTCGACCCAGCTGGATTGGCCAGGGAGCATATCCTTTGCCATTACCGGCATTCGAGTGCATATCCAATTGAAGCCATTGGGTCCATCAAATGTCGCCTGAAGCCGGTTACTATAATTGCGGCTGTACCCAAAGGCATCCCCCATCGGGCTTGGGATGTCCTCGGCCCCGAGGATGATCTCGCCATCGAAAAATCGAATAGGATGCGCGGAGCTGAAGGGACTCGCAGTTTGGCCGGCACCAGCGTGCATTGTGATTGGCGTGGCCACTATGGGACCATTACTCCAGTCCCTAGGTTGTGGAATCGGACCGGCATGTACAATTGGGGGATTATTATCTCGCGGCTGAGCCACCCACATCGGATGAGCGCTGACGCGGCCCCAATTGGGATCTTGCACCACATGCATTGGATTTGCACTGACATTAGGCTGGTGCGGCGCCGCCACCCACATCGGATGAGCGCTGACGCGGCCCCAATTGGGATCTTGACTGACCCACATCGGGTGGGCGCTGATTCGCCCGAAACTTGGGTCTTGCGCGATGATGAATGATCGAAGTGTTCCACCCCCGCTTCCCGCGCCGCCGCTGGCCGCGACGGCGGCTGCCGCGCTGTCATCTCCACCACTGTTTAATCCCGCGGCTCCGCTGCCGCTGCCCGCGCCACCGGCCCCATCTGGACCGCCACCGGCCCAGCCGCCGCCGGCATCGTCCGATCCGGGCCCTGAAGCGCCGCCCCGCGGGCTCGCGTCGCCATGGCCTCCACTTCGGCCTTGGTTGGCGTTTTGGCCACCTTGTGCGCCCTGGTTACAGGGAGGAGGGCAATTACATGGGCAGGTTGGTGTGTCGGCGGGCTGGCCACCGGGTAGATTACTCGGCGTACTGCACGCTTTGCCATGGCGAAGAGACAACAGCAATACAACAAGACATACCGCAACCGGAGCGAAGACAAAGAACATTGTTTTTCGGAGAAAACCCATTCTTGCCGTCGTATGCTCTCGCAATTTTTTCATACTGCACCTGTTGGTATAGCGATCGTCGCGAAACAGAATTTTTGGAGTGGTTTTGCATTCAACACTGACAAACGGTTGGAAACGCAAGAGTCCTCGATCATCACTGAGACGGCTGAGTCGCGCTCTGAATCGCCTGCTGGGTGTTGGCAATCAGCGTTTGGATGGCTTGGAGGTCCTGATCCGACTTGCCCGCCGACTGGGCCTGTTGCAATTGGGATTGAAGCGACGCCAACTGACCCTGAAGCTGCTGGACCTTCTTCAACGTCGCCACCTGAGCGGCCGCTTGATTGGCGGAAGCGTCGTTGGTGATCTGCGTGCTGAGATTGGCAAACTGCGCCAACGCCGCCGAATCCTGCATCCCATTGGTCGTCTGCGTGACCAGAGCCTGGGCATCGGTGTAATCACCGGCGACGACCATGCGATCGACGATCCACTGGGCACAGGCGAGCTTGAGCTTGGTGGATTGAGCTGCCGCCAACGCCTGCTGCGCCAGAGGCAGAGGATCGGAACGGCCCACCCAGCCGCTTTGCACCTCCGTGCCGATGGCTTGCTCCAGAAGAACCAGGGCTTGAGCGTCTCCACTGAGCCCGCCGCCGCTCGATTGGGCCGCTAAGCTGGTCATCAGGGAAGCCAGGTTCCCCTGAGCATCGGCGGCATAGACCAGGAACTTGGCCGTGGTCGGCCCGCTGACGGCGCCATTGAGTTGCTGCATGAAGCTGGCGCCGAACGTCGAGGGATTGGCTGGCCAGGTGAAGAACCTCTCAAACATGGAATACTGCGGCTCGGCCTCCCCGTCATTTACGCTGTACATGCTTCGGGCGTCACGGGCCTGCGCCCAGGACTTGAGGATCGTCAGCATCTGCTGGTCTGTGCAACCGAGCGCTTTGGTCGTCTCCAAATAGGACCACGCCAGGTCTTTCATGGGTAGGGCCGCCAGGTCCGCCGGGGAATTGGCATAACGCTGGGCCAACTCGCTAGCCAGAGTCGCCCGTTGATCGGCGCTAAGCAAAGGCGCCATGACGCGCAACTCCCAGTGGATCGTTCGGAAGTTCGTGTTGGCGACCTGGGAGGGGTTGCTGAGGAAGTTGGTCCACATCTGCGCCGCGACGCTGGTCTGGGCGGCACTGGTGTTGTCGGCCTTGTCGTCCGAGAGCATCTCGACCATGTTGGTCAGCCAGTTGTCGGGAAGGGTCGTCCAGTTGTTCGAGGCGTTCATCCAGTTGAGGGCCATCTGCTGCGTGGTGGACTGGGGCGCCGAGAGGGCCTTGAGGACCACGTTGATGTGGTGCATGTGCTGGAAGTCCAAAGCGGCCAGGGATTGGGAATTGGTGGCGGTGGCCGTCAGGGTCTGGACCATCGCGCTGATGACGTCCGAAGAAACATCTGGCTCAATCAGGACCAGAAGGTCATACGTGCTGTTGTAGTCCGCCTCGAAAGCGGTCTCGAAGTGGGTGTTGTCGACGAAGTCTTGATTCCAGATCGCCGCGGCGACGGGAGCGCGGGCGGAAGCCGACGGCGAGGTGTTGTAGAACGCCTGGGCCGCGCTGGAGAGATCGGCCAGTGAAAGCTGTTGCCAGTTGTCGGGCAGCCCTTGAACCTGCTGGGCGAAGCCAACCGACCCCCCGCCGCAAAGGATAACGCAAAAGGCACATACGACCCATCGACGATTGAGCCAAGCCATGGCCTGCTCCTTTCGGAGAAACAAAGACCTTGAAAATTCAAGCGCGCGGAATCCCTCTGCATCCCAAGCGTATAGACTTTCGGCCTTGGATGGGCGCCTGCTCTTTTTCAGTTGTTCATGAAGACCACAAATCGGAAGGCCCTAGCAACTTCTGCGGTGTTGGACCCGACACCCACTGCGGCGTCGTTTCATCCCTTTTGTTCAACATCGCCGGAAGTCACACGAACCTTCCGACTTTACTCCGCGACACGAGACGCCATCACTCGTCGATGCGTCGTATCGTGATGCTTCACACTCTGCCAATGGGAATACCTCGTTGTCAATGAAAATATTCTACCTTTTGC
>CAZCKE010000127.1:0-9601 GCA_964499005.1 uncultured Tepidisphaeraceae bacterium | reverse complement strand
GGACCCCGGCGGCGAACTGCTCATCGAAGCGCCTCGCATTATTCAGGCATATTACGTGCTGGATATCAATGCACGCCCCGGCGTTAAGATCGAGGCCCACCCGGTCTTGCTTGACGGCAGTAAAGGCGACACAAGTTCTTATATCACGCGCGGCGGCGCTCAGAGATGGATCTCCGGGGACACATGGGCGCTGAAATCACTGTCACTCAAAACCATCGGCGGGCCTGCGACCTTTGATAATATTCGCCTCGTCGAGGTGCTTTATCCGTTCGATCTCGTCGGTCGGTTCTCTTCCAGCGATCCCCTGCTGGACCATATCTGGAACATCACGACACGTTCGGTTCAGCTGATGAGCGAGGATGCATACGTCGACTGCGCGGACCGTGAACGCGTCGAATGGATGGATGACACGCCGCCGGCCTTCGATGTGACGCGGATCGCATTCGCGGGCCCGGGAGCAAATGGCGAACCGCTATTCAGCGATCCCCGATTAATGAAGAACCTGCTTCTTCGCACCGCGCTCACCCAGCAAGCCGACGGCATGGTAAAAGCTCACACCTGCTCCGAGCGCTGGGACATTCATGCCATTATGGAGGATCGTGCCTGTGATTGGGTCCAGGGGCTGCGGGAATATGAGCAGGCCACGGGTGATGATGCGTTCATAACAGAGATGTGGCCCCACCTCGATCGGCTCCTGGCATGGTTTCTTCAACGTCGCTCCGAGCGGGGACTGGTATACGCCCGTGAGTGGGTCGCGTGGGATAACCCCCTGGCCTATGTGACCTGTGAGGGAGCCGCCAACAACGCGTTTGTCTACCGCGCCCTCCGCGATGGCGCTTTCCTGGCTCAACGCATTGGACGCCGCGACGATGCCGCCCGCCTCACCGCGGCCGCCCAGGAGCTTGATGATGCTTTTAACAAGACATTGTGGATTGAATCCATGGGCGCCTACGCTGCTGCCGCGGGCAAGCCCGAGCTAAAAAGCTCCGACCGCATGTTCAAAAAAACGCTCGACCTCCAGTACGTCGACGGGCTCGTGGCGCCGACCCTCCACGCCAATCTATATGCGCTGGACCGCGGCATCGTTCCCCCCGACCGTCGTCAGCGTGTCATCGATTGGACGCGGGCTCACGATAACCAGATCAAACAGATCATGGCCAACCACTTCTATTTTGAGCTCCTGTATTCCCTGGATACTGCCGAGGCGGACCAGACCGTCCTGGACAAAATTCGCGGGGGCTGGAAAGAAATGAGTGATTCCCCATGGCAAACGACCTGGGAGATGACCAGCGGCGGGTCGAAGGTTCACATCTATGGCGCCGTTCCCGCGTATACGCTGAGCGCTTATGTTTTGGGTGTTCGGCGCGATGAACCCGTCTGGAATAAAAAATTGATCATTCAACCCCGTCTGGCAAACCTGACACAGGTCAGCGGCGCCGTGGCCACGGAGTTCGGGCTCGTCAATGTGTCATGGAATAAGACAAATAGAGCCACCCATTTCTCAGTCTCGGCGCCTCAAGGCGTGCAAACACAACTCTTTTTGCCGGCGGGCCCGAAAGCAACTGTAATCATGAACGGTCAACTACAGCCGACTCATTCCCAAGGTCGATGGTCCTTATTAACCCTGACCGGGGGCACCTTCACGGGTGTAAGCGAGTAGTTCCTCGTCTGACAATGTCGGTAAAACCTCCGCGAGCATTTTGTAATATGCCGTCTTCTCGGGTGTACCGCGCCCCATGGCAGGCAAATTCCCTTATTGATCTTTATCCCAATTCAGCAATTCCACCGTCACCCCCAATTGCTTCTGGCTATCCACATACGCATACGTTCCATCCTTGCTCCCAAACCTCCCTCTGTGAAATACGTGCATCCCCAGTTCCTGGCAGGTCTTGATCGTGCCTTCCAGATTCTTCACCTTGAACGCGATGTGATGCACCGATTCTCCGTTCTGGTCCAGTCCTTCCTGCCAACTGCTCCCCGGCCCCAGCGGCTGGATCAGCTCCAGCGTGCACGTCCCCGTATTGAAAAACGCCAGCTTGCACCGCGCATCCGAAGGCTTCCCATGATGCTTCATATCACATTTCAGCCCCGGATCGGTCGCGAAACTCTTGGGAACCTCCACCCCCAGCATCGCCGCCCACCGCTTGGCCGTCGCTTCAATATCTTTGCAGACAATGGCGATTTGCGTGATCGTCGAAAACCCTGAATCTCGATGCATGGCGATCTCCTTTAAAATTCAATCCGCGAAGACCCAAAAGTCGCGAAGGCGGACTCAACGAAATACAGTATTGCCGCGGCAAAAAATGAATTATCTCCGCTCCGCGGTAAAATGAAAACCTGTTGGAGGTAACCAATGAAATCTCAGCAACGACTCCACATGGCCCTCAATGCCTTCGGCCTCCCTCACGCCATGGGCTACACGCCGACCAAGTCGGGCGAAAAAGCCGCCCGCATCGTCTCCATCTTCGACCTCATGGACGCCGCCGTCGAATTGAACCTTAGCGGCGTCGAATTCCCCATCCCCACCGACCCCGCCACGGTCAAAGCCGCCGCCGATGCCCTGCGCCAGCGCAACCTTTCCTACGTCGCCGACCTCTCCGTGCCGTTGGATGAAGACACTCCCAAGATCCGCCAGAACATCCAGGACGCCGTCTCCATGGGCGCCAAAGTCGTGCGAATTGTTTTAAGCTCCATCCTCTGCGGCGACCGCCGCAAACTCGAAGGCGGCTGGGACGCCCACCTCTCCAAACGCGCCCGACAACTCCGCGAAATCCTCCCCCACGCCCAGGCGCTCGGCGTCCCCATCGCCGCCGAAAACCACCAGGACGCCACCAGCTCCGACCTCCTGCACCTCGCCGACATGCTCGACAACCACCCCGCCTTCGGCGTCACCCTCGACGCCGGCAATCCCCTGGCCGTCTGCGAAGACCCCCTCCAATACGCTACGCGCATCGCCCACCTGATCCGCCACATCCACCTCAAGGATTACACCATCCACTTCGCCCCCGAAGGCTACCGCCTCGTCCGCTGCGTCGCCGGCTCCGGCGTCGTCGATTTCCCCGCCATCCTCAAAATCGTCCGTGCCAACGGCCACCCCGTCCTCCCCGGCATCGAAATCGCCGCCCAACCCACCCGCACGATCCCCATGCTCGAAAGCGATTGGCGGTCCCACTACCCCAAGAGCCAATCGGAGTATCTCCCCGCTGCCCTGAAAACCCTCTGGGCCAAAGGCCGCCCCATGAACGAGTCCTACTCCAGCGCCTGGGAACGCGGCGAGAATTCGGCGACGGTCGTCGCCGAGGAATGGGATGTAGTTCGCAGAAGTGCGGCGTATTTCCACGGGTTGGAGCAATGAAACAGAATGGGACACTTTGGGGCGCTTTTGAGAATTTAGTTAGTATATGAAAACTTATTTGATTCCTGTAAATGACCGCGATTCCTAAGGTTGTCGCGGGTCGGGCTGCTCAATCGCATTGGGCGAAGTGAAAAGCGCCCCATTTATTTGTTGAACGTGAAACAGATGGACGCGGGATTTAAAAGTGCCGATAAATCAATGCGGTCGACACGAAAAGTAGCTAACGCAATCGAATAGTCGCGAAGCTGGATAATAATTTCGCGTTAAAATTATTCACGGCGGTATTTCGATGTCTGGACGATTAATCTTGGTCTTCGGCCCTTCAGGCGTCGGGAAAACCACGGCGTTAAAGTTTGATATCAGTCCAGAAATGGGCGTCGTGATCGGCATAATGGACGAGCTCGCTGAAAATCTTGCACGAGAATGCGGAATTATCAGTAGCGGCGAAAGCGTTATTGGGCTTTGGCGAATGTGGAATGGCGGGAACGGATTTCTATCAATCGGGATAGAAGCGGTGTCAAAATTTCAAAACCTGAACCCTGAAAAGAAATGCGTCATTGATGTTGGCGCAGGTTTTTTGGACGCTCCATGTGCCCGCGATTGGTTGGCGCGGAACACGACGATTCTATTTTGGGCGCCGAAAGAAATCGCTTACGAACGAAGAAAGAAACGCTGCGGCGATCAAGGGACATTACAAGATTACGGCGCGCGAGAATACTCCCCCAGCCGGTTGAAGCTTTATGAATTAGCAAATCATACCGTCGACGCCGGCTGCGATTCAGAAGATAGTCTGCGTAACCGGGTTAAGCGTTTGTTGTGTGAAATTTGACGAGTAGGGTATCCGGACCCTGTACCGACGGCTCAGCGTCAAAGGAAAAAGCTTTTGATGCACGATGGTTGCCCACGCCAGAAAGCTGCTGATGCTGCTGTAAAAGGGGTCACTACTGATTTTCCCATTATCTGAGCACTCATTGAATACAATCGCCAAGTTTCCCTTCCCAAAAACGCCTTTCCACTGGTAACCCCTTGACCCGTTTCGTGTCAGATCAACTTTCTCGGCCAGCCAAAAATCCGCCAATGCCTGCACTACTCGCAAAAATTCGTCCCACCACAAAAAATATTTTTCACCCACAAAACTTTATCACCCTCTATCCACTAATCACCAACCACTAACCACCCTTCTACCACGTATCTCCCCTACATAAGGGTTCAGGGGGTGAAGGTTTTTGCAGAATTTTCATAACCCCCGAAAGCCCAACCGCTTCCAGCAACAGAATTCTCATATCTAATTTCGTTTGGCGCGCGGACCCCATGTAAAAATCTGTTCCAGGAAAACAAATCCCTCCTCAACCCCAGCCCGCGCAAAGCGTTGCATTCCAAAACTTCACAATTCCCATGAGTCCGCATCATTTCCACAACCCCCCGAGGACAAAGGACTAACGACCAATGGCGAATTCTCCCCTTCACGCATCAATCAAAAATCCAAAATCAAAATTCAAAAATCCCTCTAGCCACTATTCACGAACCACTAACCACTCTTCGCTCCTCCCATTTGACATCCCCACCCCCTTTGCCCGATATTCCTCCCCGTCCATTCGCTGTTCCGCGGCCCTGCAAGTTTCATCCGCAGGCCGCGTCTCAAGCTCAACAAAAGGGAGGATCGCGTGCTTGATCTTCAGGGGGATCAACCGAGGGGGCTCATGGAGCAGGGTTATGTTCCCTCGCGCTCTCCTTGTCGGGTTTCTTCTGGGGGTCCTCGTTTCCTTCGGTGGCTGCGGTAAAAGCGACTCCACCTCATCCACCAAAGATGCGGCCGATCCCAATAAGCCGCTCGCCGGCGCCTCGGCCGCTTCCAGCCAGAGCCAGTTCGTCGGAACCTGGTTTCGCCTCACGGATGGCGAATTCACCGGCATGGAATTCCAATCCGATGGCAAGGTCAAAATAACCAATTTCCTCTCGGATGGCTCCGCCGGCATCGTCATGACCTACGCCCTCGGCGACGGAGGCAAGCTCACTCTCACCCGCCCCGATGGACAGTTCTTCACCTACCAGGCCTCCATCTCCGGCGACGTTCTCGAGCTTAAAAGTGAATCCCTTGGAATTCTCAACAATACCCAGCGCATGCGCCGCCTCCCCGAAGGCACCAGCATCGCGCAAGCCATCAAGGACGAAGCCGCCGCCAAAGCCAGGGCCCGCCAGGAGCGCCTGGCCGCAATCGATGCCTTCATCCATCAACCCGGATTAGTTCTCGTCATGGGCTCAGGCGACACACTCCCCTCCACCGCGCTCGATTTATCGAAAATCGACGCTTCCGGCTTCAGCGGCCAAGCCTGGCACGACGAGAAACCCCCGCACCTCGACCAGATCAGCGGCCGCGTCCTTGCCGGCGACGAGGACCCGCAAATCCAATTGAATTTCGGCCCCCAGATTCAGCCCGTCACCGTCACCAACACCGGCGGCGGTCAAGTCGCCCTCACCGTCACCGGCGAACCCAATAACCTCAAAGTCTCTGGCAAAGTCCAATACGGCGAAAACGGCACTCCGATCGATCTGACCATGAAATCCGATCCCGCCCTCCACGATCAGATCACCAAGCGATTCGATTCTGAGATGGCCCGCATCGCCTCCCTGAAAAAGCCCCTGATGGACGCCCTCAAAGCCTACGCTGTCCTCGACGGCCAGTCCGATCCCGCCTACCAGCCCAGCAACCAAAAACCCTGGCGTGATTCTGCCCATCTGGTCCTCGTCGCTTCCAAGGACCCCGGCACCTGGTTCGCCAATGGCCAGTCCATCGACGGCCGCACCGGCCGCATCGACATGCTCACGAACATGGCCGCTGTAGTCGAAATCATCGAAGACAAGCCGATGCTTCGAATCACGGGCCTTCAGCGTGTGTATGAATTGACCCTCGATTCCTCCGGCAAGTTGACTGGCGGCTGGTTCCAGACTGGCGCCCAGCAGGGCAAAGCTGCCGATTTCTCCATCGGTGAGTCCCTTAACGCCTCCGACCGCGCGGCTGAGATCGACGAGCAGCGCAAAACCCTCGCCTCCCTCGTTAGCTATGCGCCAATCGTGACCCTCGCCAAATCGCGTGCGGGCACGGACCCCGATCTGGCTGTCTCCCTGCTGCTGAAACCGGCGGCCGACGGCTCGATCGTCGGCACCGCCAAGCTCATGACCAGCGGCGGAGTCTTCGACGTCAAAGGTCAGATCATGGACGCCGTCACCGGCCCCCAACTGGTCCTGAATTTCAATTACACCGGCCATGACAACGGCCTGGCGAGGTTCAACCTGACCATGCCCTGCGAACCTTGGACGATCACCGTCTCCGGTCGTGGCGACTCGGCCAGGCTGATGGGCCTCTCGGTCGCCGGTTTGTTTGAACTCTTCCGCGCCGACCCCGCCTGGGTCGCCAACCAAAAGCAACAATTGGCCAACTCCCTCAAAACCGGCATGAAGTTCATCATGCGCGGCGATATCGGTGAAGGCGATCCCCCCATCTTCCAAATCAAGCTCGACGAAAACGGCAAGATCACCGGCCCGGTGATCGACACCCGCCGCAACGGCTTCCAGAAAAACTCCACCATGACCGGCGAGTTGAAAGACCAGGATGGCATGATCCTCCTGGCCACCCAGATCGCCGCCCCGCAGATTCAGGGCAAATTCCGCCCCGTCTATGTGGCGAATCTCTTCTGCGTCCACGAATCCACCGGCTGGCGCGGCCTGACGATCAGCTACCCGACCCATTCCTCCGGCTCCAAGTCGTACTGGTCGATGGTGGAGATGAAGGACTAACGATGTGACATGGGCTTCCAGCCCATGCTCGCGACGCACAAATTCACAAACGATTCTGCACTGCTGAAATCCTCCGGTCCTTTCCTATTTTCCCTTCCCTGGTACGCCGGCCTTCGGTTCTGAGGCTCAGGCTCGAAGAGGGGAGGGCAAGGGCAGGGGTTCTTTCGCTTCGATCCCGGAATTTCAGCACGGCAGAACGATTCGCCGACACCAGATTTTATTCCCCTCTTCTGTGAAGATCGTTCGCGGCGATGCTTCATCGTGCTTGCTATAATCGATGTGTGTCCGAGGAAGCTTCTAAGCAGGCCCCACAAGGGTTCGGAGGGATGGAACAGATGTCCACGACACAAGACAGCCGTCAAAAGAAACAAAGCGATGGGGCCGGCGTGGATGCGCTTTTGGCCAGGCATGGCGGACTTTCTTATCTCGAGATACCGGCGATAGATGCCCGTCGATCGGCGGCGTTCTACCAAAATGTCCTTGGCTGGAAGGTGCAAGGCGAAGACACGGACCAGCCCAAATTTTCGGATCAGAGCGGACATCTGATCGGCCGGTGGGTGAGCGGCCGGATAATTTCCAGGGAGCCTGGTTTGGTGCCGTACATCTATGTCGATCGCATCGAGGAGATTGTAAAGCGCGCCGTGGCAAACGGGGGCGAGATTGTCAAAGGGCCTTACCGGGAAGGAAATCTGTGGGTTTCAGTCTTGCGTGATCCTGCCGGCAATGTCATCGGCGTATGGCAGGAACATAAACCATGAGAGATCGGCGACAGGTATTGCGTTTTCAATAATCCCAACCCAAACACTTTAGTTTGAGCGGAAAAAGGCTCGACAGGTGTCGTGCCGCTCCGATTTCTATCCCGCATATCGCGTAAACACGGTCGGATTGAACGAGGAACAAATCCGGCCGTACATTCGCGACCGGGGGAATTTGCAGGGTGACCTGGACCAAGGCGAGTTGGAGTTCGACTGACCTACAGGTCCTTTTAAGGGGCCTTCCTCATACCACCGGTTATATCGGTGGTTGCTGATTGGATGAGGGTGGGCTTTGCGGGCGGGGATTGAGCGATTATCTTTCCGCCACCATGATCTACCTCATCGCCAGCGGAGATTTGCGGGAGTCGGCCAATCGTGCGTGCGAAGCGGAACAGCAGAAGATGGAGAAGAGCCTGATTGAAGCGATCAAGGGGCTGGGGGGAAAGGTAAAGCGGGCGCATGGGTTTGTCGCGGCGAAGGGGCACAGCTTCATCGATTCGCAGAAGTATGGGATGGAAGTGTTTCGAGGGATTCCGGTGGATGAGCCGTTGATCGTGGCGGAGGCGGTGTGGCAGTATTCGCATCATGTGCTGCATGGGCTGATCTCGCATCGGGGGCCGATTTTGACGGTGGCGAACTGGAGCGGGACCTGGCCGGGATTGGTGGGGATGCTGAACCTCAATGGGTCGATGGCCAAAGCGGGGGTGAAGTTTTCGACGCTCTGGAGCGAGGATTTTGAGCGGGATGGATCGTTTTTGGAGAAGCTGGGACAGTGGCTGGAAAAAGGGGCCTTCCGGCACGATACGTCGCACGCGCATCCGCTGAAGAAAGTGAATGTTCCGGCGGCGGCGAAAAAGCTGGGGAACGTTTTTGCGGCGACATTTAAGAAGAACAAGGCGATCCTGGGTGTGTTCGATGAGGGGTGCATGGGGATGTTCAACGCGATCATTCCAGATTCGCTGCTCAACGTCACAGGAACGTTTAAGGAGCGATTTAGCCAGAGCGCGCTTTATTACGCGATGACACAGGTGAGCGAAGCGGAGGCCCGCGTTGTTTACGAATGGTACAAGGCACACGGGGTAAAATTTCATTTTGGAAAAAATGAAGCCGACGATCTGACGGAGCGGCAGGTCATTGAGCAGTGCAAGATGTACATCGCGGCATTGCGGATCGCGGATGAATTTGGGTGCGATTCGATCGGCATTCAATACCAACAGGGGTTGAAGGATTTGTGCCCGGCCAGCGACCTTGTCGAGGGGACGCTGAACAATGTGGAGAGGCCGCCGGTGAAGAGCGCGGATGGGAAGAGGGAGTTGTACGCGGGGGAGGCGCTGCCGCATTTCAATGAGGTGGATGAGTGCGCGGGGCTGGATGGGCTGGTGACGTACCGGCTGTGGCGAATGCTGGGATATAGCCCGGAGAATACGCTGGATGATCTGCGGGAGGGAGGGCATTACAAAGGTGCGGGGAAGGATGCGGAAGGAAAAGCGTCAACGCCAGCGAAGTTTGGCGCGCCCGGCGAATATATCGTGCGCATACAGGCCAACGACGCGACCGGAGACGGCGGCGGCGGCTTTCAGTGCTGCTGGACGAACGCGCACATCAAAGTCAGCGTCAACTGATCCAGGAGGTCTCGCTTGCGGTACTCCGTTCTCGTCCTCTTCTGCGCCCTCGCGTTCGCGGGCGGCGCGGCGGC
>CAZCKE010000126.1:498-9606 GCA_964499005.1 uncultured Tepidisphaeraceae bacterium | reverse complement strand
GGGCATTGGTCTGCCGTGCTTTCTCGACCTGCTTGGCGGCAATCAGCGGGCGGGCGATGCTGGTGCCCAGGAGATAATCCTTCTCGTAGATCGCGTGGGCGCGCAGCATGGGGAAACAATATTTCTCGGCGAATTCCTGGCGAAGATCCATGACGACGACTTCGTCCGCGCCGCTCTTGCGGGCTTTGGCTTCGATGCCTTTGAGCTCATCGCCCTGGCCAAGTTCGGCAGCGAAAGCGACGAGCTTAACGCCGGGATAGCGTTCCTTGAGCCAGGGGAGGATGACGCTGGTGTCGAGGCCGCCGCTGTAGGCGAGGACGATTTTTTGGGGGTCGTTTTTGGAATCGGTTTTGGGTTTTGCCGTGGGCATCGCTTCTCCGAGAGTTGAACGCCGCGCCGACCTATGGGCAGCGGGGGCGAGAGTATAGGAAATCTGTCTTAGACGCGAATGAAGACGAGAATCTTAAAACAGGCTTAAAACTTGGTGGTCATATCCGTGTCGGGGATGTCGGTGATGTTATCGTTGGGTATCGGCGGCCCTTCCTTGGGCTGGAGCATGTGTTTCATGAGCTCCAGGCGGGTGATGATCTGCTCCATCTGAGCGGGACGCTTGGACGGGCGGGTGGCGATGCACTCCATGACCAGATTCGAGAATCCCTGCGGAACGGTCGGATTCAGATCAATCGGGGTCTTGATGGTCTGGTCCATCAGGAAGCTGTTGTCGCCTTTTTTGTTGACCGTGTAGAGGGTCGGAACATTGCTGCCGGTCAGGGTCCAGTACATTGTGGCGCCCAGATTAAACATGTCAGTCTGGACGCTGATAGGACGGCGGGCGACCTGCTCGGGGGCGATGTAGTCGGGGGTTCCCTGGATGCGCTGCTTAACGGTGCCAATCTTGCAGGCCTGACCGAAGTCGATCACTTTCACATTACCGATATCTGATCGCAAGATATTGTTGGGCTTAATGTCGCAGTGGGCATAGCCCAAGGCATGCATGGCCATCAGCCCTTGCGAGGCCTGAATAAAAGTGTCAACAGTATCGGACATGGTCTTAGGAGGGCGGACGTCGAGGGGCTTGCCATCGACCAACTCCATGATCAGGAACGCTTCGTTCTTTTTCATCAGCAATGTTTTGCTGATTTTCAGATCGAAGGATCGGCGGAGGTTGGGATGGAGGAATTGGCGGGAAACCTCGTATTCGGTTTCCACCTGTTCGATAAAACGAAGATCTTTCACATCGGAACGAACGACGTGCTTCAAGGCGTATACTTGCTTGGTCGTTGGGTCGATTACAGCGTAGATAATACTACGCGCACCTTCCCCCAAACGCTCAAGTACCTCGTAATTGAGGAGCTTTTGCGGCATGAACAACAGTCCATCCCGGATGGTTACGTCATTTCCCTAAGCCTGTTGGATGAAAGACAGGGGTAGGGATCAGTCCAAAGCGAAGATAAAACAATGGATGATAAAAGCTTTCGCCATGGTACGAGACGTTCACCCGCGTGGGTATTCACTTTTTGGCTTGTTGGTTGGGCACCCCTCCAAATCAACAACAAAACGACGCAACAAATCTTAATAGCGCAAAACGCTAATGCCCCGCTAACAAGCTAACTTACATTAATGTTAATATTGCGAAAGATCAAGCATGTTCTTATCTGACGCCAGGATGCATTGAGTCTCTTGCGACCAAGTCAACACTTTTACACCGCCCCAATTTGATCTGTTGGATACAAGTGTGATTTCTCTAAATTGTCGTCCTGGAGAGGCGAAAGAGGCGTTTGGCGAGAATTTAAAAGTCCGGCCAATCGCCACTCATTGGGCGTTATCAATCAATTCTTCACCAGGCGTATGCTTCGGGGGCTTCGCCGCCGGGGCCTGGCCAAATTTCATTCAGTCGTTTCATTGAGGCTTCATTGAGGTTGATTTCCAGCGCCCTCAAGGAGCCTGTAAGCTGGTCCATGGTCCGGGGTCCGATGATTGGGGCAGTCACCACGGGGTTGGCGGCCAGCCAAGCCAGGGCGACGTCCGCCGGCTTCTCGCCCATTTCTTTGCAGTAGGTTTCCCAAGCCTGGAGTTGGGTGCGCATCTTTTCGATGTATTTCTGCATTCCCTCGCCGGCGCGGCGGCCGGTGTCGGCCTTTTGGAGGACGCCGCCGAGCAATCCGCCGTCCAGGGGGCTCCAGGGGATCATTCCGACTCCGTAGCGTTTGCAGGCAGGAAGCACTTCCAGTTCGACGGATCGGCAAGCCAAGCTGTATTTGCTCTGCTCGCAGACCAAGCCGAGGAAATTGCGCCGGGAGGCCGCCTCATTGGCTTGCACGATATGCCAGCCGGCGAAATTGCTGCTGCCGACGTAGATGATTTTCCCCTGCTGGACGAGGACTTCCATGGCCTGCCAGACTTCATCCCATGGCGCTTCGCGGGCGATATGGTGCATTTGATAGAGGTCGATGTAATCTGTTCGCAGGCGCTGAAGGCTGGCGTCGCAGGCGCGGCGAATTTTCACCGCGCTGAGCCCGCGCTTCATGGTGAGATCGGCGGGGTCCAAGTCCATATCGTTATAGACCTTGGTCGCGATTATCGTGTTTTCGCGGCGGCGTCCACCCTTGGCGAACCATCGGCCGACGATCTGCTCGGTGACGCCCTCCCCTTTCTTCCAGCCGTAGACGTCGGCCGTATCGAAGAAGTTGATCCCCAATTCCAAGGCCTTGTCCATGATTCCATGGCTTTCGGATTCCGGGGTATGCGGACCGAAATTCATCGTTCCCAAACAGAGCCGCGAGACTTTCAATCCAGTGCGGCCAAGGGAGGTGTACTTCATGGCGTTGATCCTTTCTTTCCTATTGAAACCGTTTCCGAGGCGAAACCCGCGCCCAACCGCCGGGCGGCCCATTCATATCGGATGTTCAGCGCAACGGCAATATGAAACTACGCGCTGGCAGGGTCCAAAAGAATGGCCTCCCTGCGCCAGGTGATGCGATTTTAACGATCAAGTCGATAAGAGATGGATATCGGCCTTACGAGGGTCACGAGCGGAGCGATGTCTGACCTTGACGCTCAAATTCGGTCCGCCGCCGCGGCGATGGGCATGCCGTGGGAGGGCCTCTTGCGCCTGGCGCTGGCAGGGGTGACGACCGGCGCAGTGGGGTTCGAGCGCGAATTGCGCGGACGGCAAGCGGGGCTGCGGACCACCATTCTCCTGGGTATTGGTGCGGCATTGGCCATGCTTGTTTCCGTCAGCTTTGCGCAGCGCGACTGGCCGCATTCGATCGGCATCAATGTCACGGTTGACCCGGCGCGCACCGCCTATGGGGTAATGGCCGGGATCGGCCTGCTTTGTGCGGGTGTGATCATCAAGGAGGGAGGCCGGGTCAGCGGAATGACCACGGCTGCGGCGCTGTGGTGCGCCACGACCCTGGGCTTGGCCAGCGGACAGGGGCTCTATCTGCTGGCCATTGGTGGCGCCCTGCTGGTCGTCCTGGTCCTTTCACTGCTGTACTACGTCGAACGACTGATGCCACGCATGACGTACGGCCATATCACCGTGCGGCGGAACTGGAACGTTGATTGCATCGCGACAACCATCGCGGAATTATCGCGGGGAGGCCTGAGCGTCACTGAGTTTCACTTCAAGCGCACCGGCGACGATTTGGCCGGGGTGGACATCTATCTGCGCGTCGGATTCTCCAGCCGCAAAAGCTTTTATGAGCTGACCGAAAAGATCGCGATTAGCCCCGGCGTTGAAATCGTGGGCGGAAGAAACCTCTGAACGGCGTGGCCCGGGAAGCCGGCATTCCCACGATTTTCCGGTTTTCCCCTTTATTCCTAAGTGGCCTGAGCGAATAATGACGTAGCGGATCTCCCAAAATGGAGGCTATATGCGCATGGCAATTGGTGCGGGATTCGGACTGGTCAGCCTTCTTGTCGTGATGTACATCATCGCGCACATGGCAGCCAGCTATTTGCCCGCGGTATCGCAAAGCAACGCGGTCGCGCGATCCGAGGCGGAGCAATTTTCGGGCCGCGACTCACAAGGCAAGCCGGTCGAGCAAACCTATGACTTGTTTGCCGACATGTCGCAATCCTCGGGTAAGGTTCGTGACTTTCGAGTCTCGCGGCTGGATCCGGGAAGCCCGATGGGGACCCGTTTCGGATTGAAGGTCGGCGACTTGATTGTCGCGGCCACTGGCGAGGGGGGATTTCGCACCGATTTCAATGCCTCCGACGAGCAGGCTTCCCGTGATGCCGTCCGTGATGCGTACGTTTACAATGGGCAGCTTTTTGTGCAGCGAGGCAGCGAGTTGATCCAATTGCCGGGAGGGCAGGCGGCCAATATTCCGGGGATCGTTCTGCCGCAGAACGCTCCGACGGCGCCATCGGCAACGGCAAGTCCACAGCAACCGGCGACCGCTCAGCCGCGGACCGCGCAGGACCCGCCGGTCAACCATGATGAAAGCGGGACGATGGATCAGATCAATGGCCGTTTGCATACCGTGCCTGGCATGTAACGATCCGACAGTCAATTTGCCCCGATCAAACGAGTAAGCCGCGCACTTGAATGCGCGGCTTGTTTTATTGATCCGATGTTAACTGGCGAAGAAACTTTATCCCCCCGCTATTGAGCGCGGAAGTTTAAACTGGATAGAACGGAGTTGCCTTGTACGGTCGCTTCCTGAATCGTCACGCCAGTGGGCACGAAGAACGCGATATAGACGTCAGTGACATTTCCCTGCTGTGCAGCGGGCGGCGTCAGAGCGCCGGTGTAGTCGCGATTGCCGACCGAGGCGGACAGTGCGAAATCCGTCCCGCGCTGAATGTTGACCCAAATCCCCGCGGTCTTGTATGACTTACTCCCGTCTGACAGCGTCATATCGGGGATCGTGGAGGTCCAGTCCCATTGCCGAGAGGTTCCAGAGGGCTGGCAATGCAACTGCACCATGACCTGACCGCCAGGAGTTGCAATATCCGCGATCCCGTTGTTTCCAGGCGCGGCAAGATCCTTGGTCGTCGTATCGGCGGAAACCGTCAGATCCGCCCATTGCCTGTGCTGAATTCTTCCACGCGCGCTCGCCAGAGAAATCTGACCCGAATCGGCATCCGTATGCACATCAATCGCGACGGGCAGTTTATTGGAGACCGACAGGTCCTGGAACTTGAGCCCACTGGAGCCCAGCGGGGTTCCGGGCTGGTTGCGGGTGACTTCGGAAGTGGTTTGGCCGGCCGGGAGCTTCAGCGGGAGTACCTGGGTTTTGGCGATCAAATCGATCACGGGCTGCGCTCGTATCAGGTTTTGTTTGTCCGGATTTGCCGGTGGGCCATAGTCCACGCTTATGCCTGACAGGTCGACGACGCCGTACCGCTTGACCTCCAGAAACGCGCCGTTGACCATTTTGTAGGGCATCTTGGACGAATCGGCGAACGCGTGATCGTTGTCGACCGAGAAGATCCAGTCGATCGTTCGGGGCCCGCTCATGTCGGCGAACAAGAAATCGTCGATGCGGCTGGCAACCGCGATCCCGCGAGGATCGAGCGTCGCAATGGGGTAGTAATCCTTAAAATCCGATCCATGATCAGTTGTGTGACCCAGCACAAGGCGAACCGCGCCCGGTGAGATTCGCAACACGGAATCGCCCTCATCGGCCACACCGCGGGTCGTGTTGAAAACGGAGCGGATGATTAAAAGCGTCGAACCGCTGTCGGCACGGAGGGTGAGGTCAACGTCGTTGTTCCGCAAATGGCCGCCGGGGATATCGCCGTCCACCTGCGTGAGTTTGTCTTGCGTGTAGATTCCGGGAACAGACAGAGGCGGATCGTTATTGGCCAGGCTGAGCATCGTGTGCCGGGCCCCAACCTGAATTCCCAGGCGTTGTCCGTAAAGCTCGGTCAGGTAATCGGGGTGAATTTGCGCGAATGATCGATCGCCGGCCAGCGATCCATTATCGCTCAGCAGTTTAACGGTCCCGACCACCAGATCGTCCTGATGGAACCAGAGCGACACGCTGGTCGAAGGATCAAAGATATCGGAGACCGTGGTGTCGGTGGCTACGGCATCTTCGTTACGCTGAAATTTACCCATGTAAATAAAGTGCCGGTCCGTCAGCTCCGCGCGGGAATACATCCCGAAGGAAGGCCCGAACGGAAGCGCATCGGCCACGAGGGCAACAACACCCGTGGCATATAGCCCGGCCACCAAACCTAAGACTCCCGCCCCGATTTTGTCCATCAGCACGGGAAAGCGAACGTTGCCTGGAACCAGCCAGTCGAATAAGAGCCTGGGAATGAGGTAAACAACCGCGAAAAGAATGGCGATCGAAATGGAGACGGCTTGTTCGGGCGCCTTGACGGCGAAGCTCGCGGCCAATTGCTCGTGAAATCCGACGGCGATCACGGAAGCCAAGATGACGAGAATGGCTGAGATCAACGCGCTGAAGAGCCCTTGAACGTAGTGGAAGAGTGCGATTGCAGCGGTCAGCGCAAGCAGGATCAGATTGAAAACCATAATCAAACCCTATCCGGTCGATTGTGGACCGATTCCACCGAAAGAGACTATGAAAACTTAAGCCGAGCCTCCCGCCGTCGGGCGACGAACCGGCGCGCCGCTGGCCGAGGATGATTTTGTGGTTCCAGGCATCTTCGAATGTCCGGCCGCAGAGGATGATGCCTTGGTTCCTGCTGATGTCTTGGTTGCCGTAGACGACTTGGTTCCCGACGAGGATGCGGAGGACGCGGAAGATGCTCCGAGTGTGGGCATTGGGCTCGATGGGCTTGGGGTGGTTCCATCTCCCTTCAAAACACGGAGCACTTCTTCAAGGCTCGTATCCCCAGCCTGGACGTGCAGCAGAGCCCTTTCCTGCAAGAGCCGTCCATGCTGCTTGCGAAATACCTGCTTCAATTGAACCTCAGTACCCCCCGACTCGATCATCCGGCGAACTTCATCGTCGATGGTGAACGTCTCATAGACGCCAAAGCGCCCTTGAAAGCCCAGATCGTGACAGAAGGTGCAGGGCACGGGCCGGCCCTTGGCATCGCGCATCGGTTCCTTGCGTGCGAGAAACAGCTTACCGACCGCTTCAGGATTCATGTTCAGCTTCTTCAATTGGCTTGGGTCGGGCGCATATCCCACTTTGCATGCCGTGCACAGACGGCGTAATAGACGCCCCGAAATGACCAGCTTGAGGCTGCGCATCGCCAGAACGTCGTCGCCAACAAGCTTTCTCCATTGCCGCAGTGCGTCGAACGTGCTGCCTGCCAGAAATCCGACGTAGACGCGTCGTGTGTCGGATGCGAATTTTGCCAACTCAACGGCGCTTTGTGGATCTTCCAGGAGGGGCACCATGACGACATCGGGCTCCTGGCTGACGATCCAGCTAACGGATTTTGCTTCATCCCCCTGCGTCGGCGACGCCGACAGGGTGTTTTGGGTAACGCCTTCGAGTTCCAACTCGGGGGCGCGTTCGACGGAGTGAACGTGATTCAAAAACGCATCGTGGGACCGCAGAATACCGTAAGCCAGACTGGTCAGTCCCTGATGTCTGGGAGCGGAAAAAATTACGACTCCCCCCCCGCCGGCGATTAATTCGCGCAATTCCTTGAGTTGATCGTCGGCAAATCCCAAGTTGTCGAGCTTGATGCCCAACTGTGCCTGCGGTTCGCTGATCAACCGAAGCGTTTCGCCCGCAGTGCTGCCAAGTGTCCTGATTTGAATCGTCTTGCGGTGTTTATCAAGATTCGTTTTGAAAATTCCGGTCTGCGGTTTACGCCGCTCTTCGACATCGAGTCCGGCCAGACTTTTTAGGTACTGGACCGCCTGCGAGGCCTGGTTGCGATCCATGGGGTCGCCTTCATAGCGGACTCCGTCAACGGTGTAGGTGATCTGTGCGGGCTCCCCGGGCACGAGATCGACGCGTTCGGCGCCGTATTGGAGTGGGACGGTCAAAAGGAGTTGAGCCGCCTGATAACGCAGGACATCGGGCGATTCGGCGCCGGGTACAGGGCGGGCGACGCCATTCTTATCCATGAGCAAGACTTGCCCCGCTTCAACGACGACTTCTTTGGGGGCCTTGCTGGCAAAGAGGCCCTGCCACCATTGTTTTAACTGTTCAGAAAGATCGCGAAGGCCGACCACTTTGGCGCGAATCCCTAGGTAGACGCCAATGTCGGTAAAGAAGCAGAGGAGAAAAATGGTAAAGGCGAAACCGAATCCAGGAAGCAAAAGGAAACAGAGGAATCCGACAAAGAGGCCACCAATGAGGGCGCTGTTGAGGACTTGGCGCGGAAGATGCGCCGCCGGTGCATCCTTATCGACCCACGTCAAGAGACGTGTCCAGATTAACAAAACAATAAGGACTCCCAGCACCTTGAAGGGATTGATGTACCCTCCGGCCGGAATCGTCAGCAAAACCACTAGCCCCATCTTCGTTATTCCTCGTCCCGCATGGGCAGTTCCCCGGGCACGAACCCGGTCCCCAACCACATTCTATGCTGTCAGGCCATGGACTTACAAACACTTTCCATCTATTAACATCCACCCGATCGCCCTCACTCCAGTGGAAGGGGTCCTTTTTCCAGAGGTGTTTTGATCGCAGGCTTGGCTACAGGAGGCTGTGGCGCTTGCGGCGACGGCGCGGCCTGCTGTGGCGCGGGCTCATCGGCCATATATACCTTCGGTTCCTCCGGCTCGTTGCGACGGGCTCTTGCATTGGCGGCTTGCATCTTTTTCATCGATTCGGATAAGGGAATGACCACTTCTTTCTCGGTTTCCCCGCGCCGGACCACCTCGTACATGTTGCCCAGCTCGTTTTTGAGCTCGCCCATCGAGAGCCCTCCGGTCGAGCCGACCAGCAACAAGATGCTCCCGATTTGCAACAAAGCTGACAATGAGTAGGCAAAAACGATGAACGATTGAAGCGAAATGATCTTGGCAGCGGCATCAAGCAAAATCACGAACAGAATGCTGACCAGCGCCGCGTAGAAATAGGTCTTATTCTTAATCAGCGAGGGAACAGCCAACGCAAGAAAGATAAACGCCACAATCGCGGTGGTGACGCCGTTCATTGTTTAACAGGATAACACGAGAGCCAAGTCCCGGCTATGGCGCAAGTATGTACT
>CAZCKE010000126.1:0-488 GCA_964499005.1 uncultured Tepidisphaeraceae bacterium | reverse complement strand
GTGATATCCAAAAGTACGTTGCTGCCCAACTGATCGGGGTGTCACCGAGTTGCCAGACGTTTACGTCGTCCACCGTGCCAATTTCGACATTGGCGGCGGAACCTGATGAGAATGCCGCGACAGGACCCCGCGGGAGCAGGACAATCTTCCAATGATATAAATCGAAGGGAGGCGTTGAATAGGGCGCCGGCTCGGAAGCCAGACCCAGGATGGGACGCTCATCGGGACCGTACGACTGGCGAATGTTCTGTATCGCGGCGGCGGCGGCGGTGCGGCTGTTGTTGTTCGTCGAGTCCTGTATGAAACCGCGTTCGTACGGGTAGCCATACAACGCGGTGGCCCCGAACAGAGCCGTGCCAACAACTGCCATCAACCCGCAACGCCCCAGCAAGCCAGATAGCCCGGCAACTGAGGACATCACTAGGGCGACGTACCCCAAAAGCGCCAAACGCGCGTATTCGCCGGGATTTCCCGCTGACCATTGGCCC
>CAZCKE010000125.1:0-9645 GCA_964499005.1 uncultured Tepidisphaeraceae bacterium | reverse complement strand
AAAAACCCTGGAGACACTAACATTGAACTTGGTATGATTTCGGGGGGAAGGTCAGAGGTTCTCGACCAATTCGGAAATCTCGTCGGGACAGACACCTCCAGCATCACACTCTCCGTCAACAGCGGCCCCGCCGGATTGAGCGGAACCACTACCGTCGCCGCTGTTGGTGGCATCGCGACCTTCAGCGCCGCCTTCCCCACCATCGCCGGCAATTATGTATTGCAAGCGACTGATGGAACCCTCGCCAAAGCATTCACAAGCCTCGCCGTCGCTGCGGCCGCCGCGGCTCAATTAGCCTTCTCTCCGGAGCCAGGCGGCGCAACAGCGGGCAGCGCCATCACGCCCGCTGTCAACGTGGTTGTCGAAGACCAGTTTGGTAACACCGTCACCACCGATAGCTCCACTGTCACGCTCTCGGTTAACTCCGGACCCGGCTCCCTTACCGGCACGACGACCGCTACTGTCTCCAGTGGCATCGCGAAGTTCAGCAATCTGATCCTCAATACCGTCGGCTCTTACACGTTCAAAGCGACCGATGACACATTGACCAGCGCCATCTCCACCAGTTTCACCGTCAGAGCCTCCACAACGGCGGCCAAGCTGGCATTTGGCCAGCAGCCGTCGGCGGCAACGGCGGGTGCGGCGATCAGTCCGGCAATCACAGTGTTCGTCGAAGATTCCGGCGGCAACGTCGTCACCACCGACAACTCCACCATCACCCTCAGCATCGCCAGCGGCCCCGGCGCCCTCGGCGGCACCGTCACTGTCCAGGCCATCAACGGCGTCGCCACCTTCAACAATCTCATCCTCAACACCGCCGGCACGTACACCCTCAAAGCCGCCGATGGCTCATTGACCAGTGCGACCTCTAACAGCTTCAACGTCGCTGCCGCCGCAGCCTCGAAGCTCGTCTTCTCGCAGCAACCCTCCAGTGTGGTCGCAGGCGCGGCGATCAGTCCCGCGGTTACCATGTCGATTGAAGATCAATTCGGAAACATCGCCACGACCAACACGTCCACCGTGACTTTGGCCGTCAATACAGGCCCCGGAGCCCTTGGCGGCACCACGACCGTCGCCGCCGTTGCCGGCGTCGCGACGTTTAGCAACCCGACTCTGACCAGCGCGGGTTCATACACCCTCAAAGCCACCGATGGCGCTCTGACCATCGCTATTTCTTCCAGCTTCACCGTCAGCCCCGCCGCCGCTTCCAAGCTCGTCTTCACTCAACAACCCAGCGGTGCAATGGCTGGCGTTGCCATTGCACCGGCCGTCACCGTTTCCATCGAAGACCAATTCGGCAACATCATCACCACCCACACGTCGAGTGTGGCTCTGGCCATCAACACCGGCCCCGGCTCCCTCGCCGGCACGACGACCGTCGCCGCTGTCAACGGCGTCGCCACCTTCAATAATCTGATCCTCGGCACTGCCGGTTCTTACACCCTCAAAGCCACCGACGGCAGCCTGACTAGCGCCATCTCTAACAGCTTCACCGTCAATCCCACGAGTGGCCTCCCCGCCGGCTGGACCGACTCCGACATCGGCTCTCCCGCCCTCGCCGGTTCCGCCTCCGTCACGAGCGGCACCTGGACCCTCAACGGCGGTGGCGCCGACATCTGGTCCGGCAGCAACCAGTTCAACTACGCCTCCGAATCGATCTCCGGCGACACCACCATCATCGTCCACGTCGCCACGCTCACCAACACCAACTCCTGGACCAAAGCCGGCGTCATGTTCCGCGACGGAACTTCTCCCACCGCAGCCTACATCAACTTGGTCGTCAGTGCCGGCAATGGCATCGCCCTCCAATACCGCACCACCACGAGCGGCAGTCCCCAAAACGTGCAGGTCACCGGCAAGGTCGCCCCTCAGTGGCTCAAACTCGTCCGTACCGGCAACAGCTTCACCGGCTTCTACAGTTCCAACGGCACAACGTGGACGGCAATTGGCCCCACAGTGAGCATCACCACGTCCGCTCCCCGAGTTGGCTTGGCCGTGACGGCTCACGACAACACCAAACTCGCCACCGCGACATTCGACAACGTCTCGGTGAGCTGATGGAGACCTCCATCAGTTCTTAACGTCCTGGCCCCAAAACGTCCGATAAAGAACTATCTGATGGCCAGAACAAAAAAAACCGCTTCGGAATCCTCCGAAGGGCTTCTTCGGCTCGTCTTGCATCTGACCCTCGCCGTGATCTTCATCTCGGCGATGATCTCCCTCTTCCGCGTTTGCCAGGTCTATGTCGATCGCCGCTGGGCCTTCCCCAGCCAGTCCCCCAAAGTGATCCTGGACAATCGCCCGCCCTGGATGAGCGATTTTCTGGCCAATGA
This sequence comes from uncultured Tepidisphaeraceae bacterium, assembly GCA_964499005.1. Classification (GTDB taxonomy): domain Bacteria; phylum Planctomycetota; class Phycisphaerae; order Tepidisphaerales; family Tepidisphaeraceae; genus CAZCKE01. The sequence goes on along the minus strand of CAZCKE010000125.1, from coordinate 7,312 downwards.
GATAGCCAAGACCGCCCAGCCCATCGGCCTGCATTCCGCGTTCGATCGCCAACTCCTGATCGACACCAATAACCTTCTCAAATCCAATCCCTGGATTCGCCAGGTCAATCAGATCCGCCGCGCCTACGCCCAATCCCCCGGCGACACCCTCCTGATCGATTGCGATTACCGCGCCCCCGTTGCACTCGTGAAATGGGGCGACTTCTTCTGGCTCGTCGATGCCGAGGGAACCAAGCTCCCCGAGCAATACACCGCCGACCAAATGCCCAAAATCCTCTTCGGCCCCGACGGCTCCATCAATGTCCGCATCATCACCGGCGTCGAGCATGCCCCTCCCGAATCCGGAAAAATCTGGGTGGGCAACGATCTCGCTGGCGGCCTCGAACTCGCCAAACTCTTGGCCGGCCAAAATTACGCCGAAGCCATCCGCCAAATTGATGTCACCAATTTCGAGGACCGCCACGATTCCCAGGCCGCCCAGATCATCCTCTTGACCGAATTCGGCACCCAAATCCGCTGGGGCCGTCCCCCCAGCGCCAAAGACGCCTTCATCGAAGTCCCCGCCGCCACCAAGCTCGCGGCCCTCCACAGCATCTACGAGCAGAAAAAACGCGTCGACGCCAACGAGCCCTGGATCGACGTTCGATTCGATCGCGTCACCTGCCCCGACCCCGGAACCATCGATACCGCATCCGCCAACGCTCATTGATTACTGTTGCGAAAACTTTTCCCATCCAATCCCACATTCGGCGGCTCAGTTCTCTAAAATACCCTCATGCCCCTTTTCCTGTGGTTTGCCGCCCAGATTGGCGCGATCGCCCTCGCCGCCTCTCGTGTTCCATTATGGGCTCAATCCCCGGCTGCCAGCGAACAATTGGCCCTCGCCTACGTCTTGGCTGTTCAAATCGGCGTCTCCGCCCTGTTATTTCCACAACTTCTCCACGGCTTTCGCACAACGATTGTCGTAATCGCCACTGCATGGCCGCTAGCGCTTCTGGCCTCCTTTCTCGCTGATGCCCCCATCGAAAAATTCATCATCGCCCAAGCCTATGTCACTCTTTGGCTTATCGCGTTGCACCTCTGGGCCAGGCTTCTTAATAATTCAACACAAAAGCTCTATGCCTCTGCCATCGTTTGCATGCTCACTTTCGGCGGCGCGCTGTTCCTCTACCTTCATCTTGATTACGGAAATTCATCCCCCATTCACATCTGGCCGGAAGATTTGCTTGCAGGACCAATGATTGGAGCGATTTCCCAGACAATCCCAACCAAATCCTCCCGCATTTCCTGGGTCACCCTATTCTTTTTTTTCGCGATTGCCCTCGTGGCCACTTTTGTAAAACACCGGTCGCGCCCGTCAAAAATCACCTGAAAAAATTTCGTTCGCGCCACGCTTAAAAACAGAAAACACCCAGCCTGCAATCTCATCCGCGCATTCATGGTGTCATCCCATTCAGCGCTACGCAATAGGCGCTAACGCGCGCACTCAAAGACGCCTCCAAAAATTATTAAAGTTTTTCAGAGCGATTAAGCTTGAAATCGAAGTGGGTGGAATATTATATTAAATCCCACGTAATTCACATTAAATGGGAAATGGAAATCACAAATCTCCAACGTATACCATTCTTCTGCGGGGAATTCGAGTTGGTGCTCGACCCCAAAAACAGGCTCATGGTCCCCTCGGACATCAGGAGAAGATCCAACCCACAGGCCGATGGGTTAGGGCTTTTTGTCACGTTGCGGGACAAGGTCGTCATTTTTTACCCGGAAAAATACTACGAGGAATTAGTCAACTCGCAAATCCCTTCAACGCTGACTCCCAGCAAGGAACTCCTTCAGTACACGCAATACAAATTCGCGCTGGGAAGCTGGGTCGAATGGGATGCTCAAGGCAGGATAGTACTCCCAGATCGCATTCGCAAGCGCGCCGGCCTCGAACGAGACGTTACTTTGATCGGCGCCAGGGACAGAATGGAGCTTTGGGATCGCGCCGAATGGAACAAGTACAGGGACATGCTGATTTACACGAGTCCGGACGTCGAAGAGCGCGCTGCCAAGGAGTTTCGTCAGCGGCAACTGACCTAGCGCACCAAATGAACAAGTGTCGGGGCATCGGCCGTCAAGTCCTATCAACAGGCCGATCATCGTGCAGGTGGAACGGATAAACCAATCATTCAGTATCGGATTGAGGACCCGCTGCTTTGGATGAATGAGGTTTGTTTGCCGTGAAACAAATGGCGCCGGCATGGAATGCCTTCGCCGGAGAGACATTCGCAGGGAAGGTCTCCCCAACATTTCAGTAATGATCCTGTTTAGCCGGACCAGCGAAAAAGCGACGGCACGGATGCTGGCGCTGATTCCCTGGCCTCGCAAGGGCAAGGATGCCCTCGGTTTGCGACGGTGCAATGCTTCCGCAAAGGATTGATTGAGCGGGTGCGTTTACCGACGGTTGGCAGGACTGTCCCGACGCGGCGAGAGGTTGTGAGCCGCCTCGCGACAGGCTTCTTTGCCGTTGATCGCGGGTTTTGTGCGACGGATCGTCACAAAACCCGCGATCACTCGGCTCACTGCGATACTGATCGAGTCATCCTACGGATTGGGGCCCCTTTAGGAGAGCGGGGGGGCATGGACGCCCGGCTCGTTCTGTATCGTTATTCCAAAGACCAGATCTTCACTCCGCCGCATCATCTATTACTCAATTCCATCCCGACAATGCGAACAGTTTGCTAACATCAGATTATGCCAAGCGAACCGAATTATTGCAACGACAAAATGGCGTTGAATTTTGGGCCCCAGAAAATCTTTATCCTCTAATCTCTAATGGGATTTCCATCACTTTCCCATCCTTTCCCACGCAGGCGATCGTCGTCAACCCCTGGGCGATGAGTTCCGCACCCCGCCGCAGCTCATAAGCATGATCGAACCGGACCATCGTGGATTTGATGAGGCGCGTCGCCAGCGTCAATTCATCGTCATATCGGGCCGGCGCCTTATAATCGACCTGCACCTTGACCACGACAAAGAACACCCCCTGCTCCTCGAGCGATGCGTAGCTAAACCCCGACGCTCGCAGCATCTCGATTCGCCCCATCTCGAAATACTGCAAAAATCGGCTGTGATGCACGTACCCCATCGCGTCCACTTCCGGATACCTCACCCGAATCGAAATTGTATGATGGTCGACCATTGTTAATTTTCAGGTAATACGCCCATGACCACACTTCGTCGGGGTCACCAGTTCTTGAACAATCCCGCACTTTGGCTAGACTACCCAACCCCAGTTTTAAGGCCAAACGGCAGTCTGATAAAAGGTTTGAAGCAAAAAGTGAATCGAAAGGATCGGCAGCGATGATCAAGGTCAAATCCCGCGGCAACGAAACTGCCGAGCAAATGCTTCGGCGTTTCAAGAAAATGTGTGAAAAGGAAGGCCTCACCAAGGACATCAAGCGCGTGGCCTACTACGAAAAGCCCAGCGAAAAACGCCGCCGACGCAACCGCACCGGACGCAAGCCCATGCTGCCTCGACAATAATCGCAGGTTCAGACCGCCGTTTGTCGCCCCGATCCTGCAACTTTCCATGGCCGGGGCGCATGCCTTCCACCGGCGGACACGGAAGGCAATCGCCTTGCAAAATTGACCAACGCCTTGTACAGCGGAGATTTGGATCAAATAACAGACTTGTGCGGCCAGCGCTGATCCTCGCTCGGCTCTATCACTTCAACATCATGGCTGCAACAAACAACGAGGCCGTTCAAACCGAACATCTGACCAAGGTCTACAAAGACTTCTGGGGTCGCGACAAAGTTCGCGCCCTCGACGACCTTAGCCTTACTATTCATCGCGGTGAGGTGTTCGGCCTGCTGGGCCCAAACGGCTCGGGCAAAAGCACGACCATCAAGCTGCTCTTAGGCCTGATCTTCGCCTCCCGGGGTAGCGCTCACGTCCTGGGCCGCCCCGCCGGCAGCAGCGACATCAACGAACGGATCGGGTTTCTTCCTGAAGAATCCTATCTCTATCGCTTCCTCAACGGCGAAGAAACCCTCCACTTCTACGGCCGCCTCTTCAAAATCCCCAGCAAGGAACTCAAGCGCCGCGTTCCTCTGCTGTTGGACAAAGTCGGCCTCGACGCCAAAAGCCGCAAACGCAAGCTCCGTGAATATTCCAAGGGCATGGCCCGCCGCATCGGGCTTGCACAGGCCCTGATCAATAATCCCGAACTTATTCTTCTCGACGAGCCCACCACCGGCCTGGACCCCATCGGCACCCGTGAAATGAAGGACCTGATCCTCTCCCTCAAAGCTCAGGGAAAGACGGTCCTGCTTTGCAGCCACCTGCTCGCCGACGTCCAGGACGTCTGCGACCGCATCACGATCCTTTTCCGCGGCAAGATGCAAACCATCGGCCAGGTCCGCAATCTGCTCCAGGTCAAGGACATCACGCAGATTCAGATGCAGAGCATGACTGAAAACCAAATCAGCGAAATCCGTGCGTTCCTTTCGAAGATGGGCATCTCCAATCCGCAAGTCACCCATCCCACGACAACCCTGGAGGATCTGTTCATTCGAATCGTCCGCGACAACACCGGCGCGGGGCAGATGTCCGTCGGATCAGGATGAGAAAATTTACGGCTTGTGATTGAATGAAGTGAATCGTTCGTTTTCGATCGCAAATCGAAAATCAAAAATCGCAAATAGATTTCCAAGATGGCTTCCCATCTCCCAATCCTCCCTCTCTCCGACGCCGCCGGCTTCGCCGACTGGTTTGCCGTGTACTGGGGCTGGTGCCTCTGGAGCGTGATCGTCATCGTCGGCTTATTCATCCTGGGTTTCCGGGACGTGATCCGCTTCAGCTTGCGCCGTGCCTGGGCCATTTCCGGCGTCTGCTTTGCTGAATCGATCCGCAAGCGGGTTCTTCTTCTTACGCCGCTGGCCATCATCGGCGTCATCGCAATCGCCCAGCTTCAGCACGCCACCGATGAGCAGGACGCCGTCCGTCAGACCATTAAATACTCCCTCTTTTCGACCGGCCTGGTCGTCATGCTCAGCTCCATCATTCTGGCCTGCACCAATCTTCCCAAGGAAATCGAAAGTCGCGTCATTTATACGGTCGTCACCAAACCCACCACTCGACTCGAGCTCATCGTCGGCAAGATCATCGGCTTCTCGCGCGTCTCGCTGGCGATCGTCGCCATCATGGGCCTTTTCACCTGGGGATATTTGCGGATTCGCGAACGTGAAAAACGCGCGGAACTGAACGCCCGCATGCAGGAGGGGGATCTCAGCCCCGCCGAACGCGCTCGCGCCACGGCATTCGAGAAGTCCGGCCTGCTGGCCGCCCGCGCTGTCGCCGTCGCCGACACGATGGATGTTTTCGGCAAGCCTCCCGACCCCTCCTCCGATTCACGCATTATTTCCGATACCGCAGAACAGAACGTCCTGGCCGCCTTTGACGTAAATCCCACCACTCTTTTCGGTCCGCTGCCCGCCAGCGGGCGCTTGGAGGATCAGGCGGCTCAAGGAATCGGGCGATTCGGGATGGTCATTCGCGTTCAGTTGGGCTACGTGCGAACCGGTGAGCCAACCGATCAGCCCGCCGACGAAATGACCATGGGCCCCGAGCTGCCAGGAGAGCCCACGACGCGCCATCTTGTCCCGCCACGCATCGCCGTCCAGCTATACGACCACAACGGCCAATTACTCGTCACCACCCCCAAGCTCGTCGCCGGTTCTTCCGCCGCCGCGCTGCAGGGTAATATTAGTGTATTCGTCGGTACTCAAAGAGTCCCCCCAAACGCCGGCGCCAATCTCATTCGCTTGAGCGAGCCGACTCGTCTGCCCGATGGCACTGAAGGCCAGTTCGCTTACGTCTGGGTCCCCCCGGACCAAGCCAGGGCTGTCTTCAACGAGCCCAGATTCTTTGTCGTGTTCGCGGGCGCCAGCATTAATGTCGATTACAAAGTCGGTCCCCAGCCGGTCCGTCTGTTTATTCCCAAGGTCGACAATGGCCGGCTCTTTCTCGATCCCCCCGGACCCACAGAGATTCCTCCCGCTCTGTCCAACGGCAAGCCTATGCTCCTTTTCCGCGGCAGCATCGGCATTCATGGCGAACAGGAAATCAAGAGCGGCGACACCGCTTCTCCCGCTGTCGCCGTCTTCCACTATCGAAACTTGCCCCCTCCCCTCGATGAATCCGGCCACACCTCCATCGAGGTCGTGCCCATTATCGATCGCACCACCTCTTCCGATGAGCCCAGCGAAGATGCCACAACGATCGATGTCACCGTGATCGACAACGCGACTCACTCCTCCAACACTCAATCCGTCCAGGTTGAAAGCCAGCAGCCTTCTTTCGTCGATTTGCCCGCCATCACCAGCCGTGATTTCGACGTGGTGATCCATTGTCAGACCCCCGAGCGCACCCTTGGCGTCTATCCCGACTCGGTCAAAGTCATTACCTCCCGCCAGAGCTTCGAGGTCAACCTGCTCAAAAGCCTTTCGATCATCTGGATGATGAGCATCCTGGTCGTCACCTTGGCCGTCATGTGCAGCACATTTGTTTCGTGGCCCATCGCGATCGTCCTGACGATTTTCCTTCTCCTAGGTCACTGGGGCGTTAGTCAGCTCGGCGACGCCACGGGGCCCGGCCTGGGCCGCCGCCTTGTCAATGATTTCCGATTCACCGACGCCGCCACCTCCAAGGTCTTTAGTTCCGGCGTCGACGCCCTCGCTCATGCGCTCTCTTCGCTGGCGTTGATTCTTCCCGACACCTCCCGATTTGTCGCAATTGACGATATCGAGCAGGGCATCAGCATTTCCGGCCAGCGTCTGGCCGAGGCCCTCTACGTCCTGGGGGGGTTCGCCATCCCCGCCATTGTATTTGCCTATCTGATTCTGAAGCGCAAGGAAGTCGCCCCATGAGCGTCGCACAGGACTCCACCGTCGATTACTCAACGCTCACTCCCGCTCCGCCTGGACGTGGTGTCGGCAGGGCCATCGCCGCTCTGCTCCTGATCCTATCCTTGACGGCAACCGCCCTGCTTCGCGGTTGGGTCATCTCCGAAAGCTCCATCTCTGGAACCAGCTCCGCCGGGTCATCGCTCGATGCCATGCCCAGTTTTGCAACCGCTCTGCTCCTCGGCGGGTTGCGCGGCCCCTTGGTTATGATTCTCTGGACCAGCAGCGAATCGCAAAAGCAGGAACACAACCTCCAGGATCTCGACACCAAGATCGAATGGATTCGTCTCCTCCAGCCTGAATTCGACACCGTCCATCTCTTCCAGATCTGGAACAAGGCGTACAACATCTCGGTGATG
>CAZCKE010000124.1:0-9686 GCA_964499005.1 uncultured Tepidisphaeraceae bacterium | reverse complement strand
CCAGCCTCCGCCAGACGCAAGCAACGCCCGCGCGAGGTTTTGAAACAGCTTCTAACCACTAATCACCAATCACTAACCACTCCATCTGTTGATTCTCCAACAAACAAATGAGGCGCTTTTGAAGCGGTCTCGCATGACTCTTGGCTCACTTCCGACCTAACCACTTCCCTTTCAATCTCTTATGCCCGCGAGATAAGATAGCATTCACTAACCAAAACCCCGAAAGCGCCTCAAAGCGTCTCATTCTGTCTCATTCCCATCCGTCCCATTACCTCCTTTACAATCCCCCGGCCCTTGCGGTATTAACTCGGGATGCAACACGACCAAGTCGTCCCCATCCTCGATTTCGGCGCTCAATACGCCCAACTCATCGCCCGTCGCGTCCGCGAAAAAGGCGTCTACAGCGAACTCGTTCGCGGCGACATCTCCGCCGCTGAACTGAAGAAGCTCAACCCCAAGGGCATCATCCTCTCCGGTGGCCCCTCCAGCGTCTACGAGGTAAATGCCCCCAAGTGCGACCCCAAGATTTTTGAACTCGACATCCCGATCCTGGGCATCTGCTACGGCATGCAACTGGCCGCCGAAGTCCTCGGCGGAAAGGTCAAGCCCGGCAAGGCCCGTGAGTTCGGCCGCGCCCGACTCAAGGTCGTCAAGGAGAATGCGCTCGTCCACGGCCTGCCTGAAGAGATGACCGTCTGGATGAGCCACGGCGATCAGGTCGACGAACTCCCCGGCGATTTCGAAGCCCTGGCCGAGACCCCCACCTGCAAGTTCGCCGCCGCCCGCCACCTCAAGCGGCCCTTCTACGCCGTCCAGTTCCATCCCGAGGTGACCCACACGCCGCGGGGGGAGCAAATTTTTCAGAATTTTCTTTATGACATTTGTCACTGCAGCGGGTCTTGGACTATGGGAGGGTTCATCGAGCAGTCGGTAGCCGCTGTGCGGAAGCAGGTCGGGTCGGGCAAGGTGATCTGCGGGCTGTCGGGCGGCGTGGACAGTTCGGTGGTGGCGGCCCTATTGCACAAGGCGATCGGAGATCAACTGGTCTGCATCTTTGTCGACAATGGGCTCTTGCGGAAGAACGAGAAGGAGATGGTGGAGGCGACGTTCCGGGATCATTTTAAGATCAACCTGGTGACGCTGGATCATTCGAAGGAGTTTTTGAAGGCCCTGGAGGGAGTGACCGAGCCGCAGCAGAAGAGGAAGATTATCGGGCGGGAGTTCATTGAGGCGTTTAAGCGTGGAGCGAAAGGGATTGAGGGCGCGAAGTTTTTGGCCCAGGGAACACTCTATCCGGACGTGATCGAGAGCGGGCATGGTCATGCGGGAGCGACGGCGAATATCAAGCTGCATCATAATGTGGGGGGGTTGCCCGAGGAGTTGGGGTTTGAACTCGTCGAGCCGTTGCGGGATTTGTTTAAGGATGAGGTGAGGAAGGTGGGCGAGGCACTGGGATTGCCGGAGAATCTGGTCTGGCGGCATCCGTTCCCAGGGCCGGGGCTGGGGGTGAGGGTGGTGGGGGCGATTACAGCGGAGAGGTTGCGGGTATTGAGGGATGCGGATGAGATCGTGCTGGAGGAGCTGATCGCGGCGAATCTATATCGCAAGACGGCACAGGTCTTCGCGGTGCTGTTGCCGATCGGGACGGTGGGGGTGATGGGGGATGCGCGGACGTATGACGCCGTGGTGGCGATCCGGGCGGTGGAAAGCCAGGATTTCATGACGGCGGATTGGGCCAGAATTCCGTTTGATGTGCTGGCGACGATGAGCAATCGGATCATCAATGAGGTGAGGGGGGTCAACCGGGTGGTGTATGACATCTCCAGCAAGCCGCCGGCGACGATTGAATGGGAGTGATGGAAATGCTGAATGCGGAATGAAAGGACGGGATGCAGAGAAAGAGGTTGGCGGGGTGCGTCAGGATGACGTGACGGGGAGTATTGGACGTTGGGTTCGTGAGATGTTGGGGATAGGAAAGCAATGAGAGATTCAAGGGAATACGGGTCGCGTAGCCGATGGGGTTTATCGGCAGCGTTGCGGAGTTCAATTTTATTTGCATCGTCGGAAATGTTTGTTTAGACTTCGGTTCGGTTCCGGGCGGAGCTCCGGCCGAGCCGGCTATGGCACAGTTTTGGGGCGGAGGAAAAATGGCCGGCGAGGGCTCGACGCAAACATGGTGCGGTGTCGAGCGGAAAGGGTTGGATGCACCATCGTTTAACCTCGGGCGGACGCTTAACCTCAAGCGAAGTCCGTCGAGACCAGGAAGTCAGTTGACACCAGAGGGTTCCCCCAGCTTGCCTGTTTGATCCCAAAAAGAAAACCACCAGGAGGATCACCGTGTCGTTAGATGCCACCGGCCGTAGCAGCAATAACCAAGATGTTTCAGGGCAGACCGCGAGCGGTTCAAATCGGGCCGCGCGTGGTTTAAGAAGGACTGCGGGAGTTCGGGAAAGGGAGTCTGTTTCAATGAATCGTCGAAAAAAGCTGACGTCGGTGATGATGGCCGTGAGTATGGCCGCGCCGGGGATTTCGCAATTTACCCGCATGTTCACCAGCTCGGCGCGGGCAGAGGATGCGAGTTCCGGGACAGTTCAGCGGAAACTGAGCGACGGCGAGCTGCTGAAGCTGGGAATCTCGCAATACAACGATGGGAAATATGATGAATCGGTGGCGACACTTCAGCAAGTGAGCGCCAAGTCATTGGGCGACAGTGATCGGACGACGCTGGTGGACACGCTGGCCAAGGCGGATGCGGCGGCGAACGAGCGTCGCGCGGCGCGGAACGAATTTCAGCGCGGGGAAGAGGCTCGCAAGGCAGGGCAGCCGGACGAGGCCGAAAAGCATTATCGGGCGGTATTGTCCAACGCGCGCGTTGACGATGATACGCGGCACAAGGCGCAGGTGCAGTTGGCACTGGTTGAATCCAAGCAGGGAAGCAGTGACGAGGGGAAAGACGCGTACAAACGGGGCTTGGACGAATATCGCAAGGGTCAGTGGAACGAAGCCAAGGCGGATTTCATCAAAGCTCAGCGGCTGGGATACAAGGGCAGCTTCTTTGAAGCCGGCCCCGATGCTTATCTGCAAAAGATCCAGCAGAGCGAACAAAAGAGCAAAGCTCATGAGCAGTTGGACGAGGCGAAGGCGGCTTATGACAAGGCGCGGGACGAGTACCGAGCCGGGGACTGGGCGAGCGCGCGGAAGGATTTTACGACGGCGCGAGACATGGGGTATGAGCCGGGCTTTTTGGAGGGATTGTCGCCGTCGGAATATCTATCGCGAATGGACCAGAAGGCGGCGGAAGACAAGGCCAGCGCCTCGGCGAGCGTGTCATCGCAGACCGTGAATTATGCGGATGCGGCACAGCCGGCGAGCGGCGGTTCGGACGCGCTGGCGAAACAGGCGGAGTTGGACAAGATCGCGGCGCAGCAGCATATCTATAAGGCCAAGGGGCTGGTGGACATGGGGAGCAAGTCGGAGCAGGCGGGTAATTTCGACGAGGCGTTGAATTATTACACGCAAGCGGTTCAGGAAGATCCAGCAAACACGGATGCCGTTCAAGGGCGTGACCGGATGCTGGTCAAGCTAGGCCGGGCGCCGGCGCCGGAGGGTGGGAATCTCAACAATCAGAAAACACAGATCGATACCGCGCTGGATGCCATTCGGTTCAAGTTCAAGCGTGCATTGAACGATGCCCGGGCGGCGACGACGGCGAACAATTTTGCCGCGGCGAAGAACAGCATCACCGATGCGCAGGCGGCGCGTGACGAACAGCCGACGCTCTTCCCGGAAGAAGAATTGCGGCAGATGGACACGCAAATCGCGCAGGCCAGCAACGACGTGGCGGCGTCGCAGCGCGAGTATGAACGGATTCAGAGGCAGAATGGGATCATCCAGTCGCAGAAGGCCGAGAATGATCGGCAGCAACAGGCAAAGCGGGATCGGGAAAACCAGATCGCGCAGCTCATCAAGTTGTCGCGCACTCAGATTCAGGAGCAGAACTACGAGGCGGCGCTGGGGATCATTGACCAGATCCTGACGCTGGATTCGCAGAACGACTATGCGACGGGGGTCCGGCAGTTCGTGGAAGATCGCGCGAGCCTCCAGGAACAGCGAAAGAGCCGTGAACGCCAGGACCTTAACTTTGCCCGGCAGCTCAATTCCGCGGAAGAGAATCTCATTCCGTACAACGACATTTTCCGTTTCCCGGACAATTGGCCGGATATCTCGGAGTTGCGTGACACTGAAATCAAGAACAGCAACTTGAGCAAGGAAGACCAGGCGGTTCAGGCGACGTTGGAGCGCCGGCTGCCGAACGTGCTGTTCACGAATACGTCACTGTCGGACGCGATTGAATTTTTGAAAGACGTGACGGGCGCCAACATCCTGGTGAACTGGAAAGCGTTGGAAGCCGAACAAATCGACAAGCAGACGCAAGTGACGGCGAGCCTGCGGGACGTGAAATTCTCGAAGGTTCTGGACATCGTGCTGTCGCAGGCGGGAGCCGGGAAGCTGGCGTATACGATTGACGACGGCGTCATTGAAGTATCGACGACGGACGAGCTGAGCAAGGCGGTCCGGACGCAGGTATACGACGTTCGCGACCTGCTGGTTAACCCCAACTTCAATGCGACACAGGGACTGCAACTCCAAGGCGGGGGTCAGGTCACGGGTGGCGGCGCTGGCGGTGGCGGTGGTGGCGGCGGTGGTGGCGGCGGCGGCAGTTCGAGCATCTTTGGCGGCGGTGGCGGTGGCGGTGGCGGCGGTGGTGGTGGTGGTGCGGGCGGAGCTGGAGGTCCGGGCGGGACGGGAGGTACTACCCAACAATTGAAAGACATTGAAAAGAAGATCGAAGACACCGTCGAATTCAACTCGTGGAAGGACAACGATCCCAACGGGACAGGACAGATTGACGATTTCAACGACCAATTGATCATTACGCAGACCAACGAAGTGCATCAGAAGGTTGCGAATCTGTTGGCGCAATTGCGCGAGAACAAGTCGGTTCAGGTGACCGTCGAAGCCCGATTCCTTTCGATGAGCCGAAACTTCGTCGAAGACGTCGGCGTGGATTTTGGGTTGACTCTGAACGCGGCCAATCCGAATCACTTCGCTCCGGTGGCGATCACGTCGGCGACGTCGTCGTTCACGACGCACCCTGGAACCGGCGTTCCGGGCAGCATCGGGACCAATGAGCCACGGGGTCTGACAACGGGATTGGATTACGGCAACTTCTTGGACGATGTGCAAGTTGGCTTCCTGCTGACAGCGGTGCAGGCATCGAGGCACATTACGGTCGTGCATGCTCCGCGCGTAACGCTTCAGGACGGGCAGGGCGCGATCATGGAACAGGAGACGTTCATCCCGTATGTCGCGAACGTGAGTTCGACGATCGTTTCCCAGACGGGCGCCGCGACGACGGCGACCATCAACACGGTGACGGACGGCGTGGTGCTCAACATCCAACGCGCGGTCGTCAGCGCGGATCACAAATATGTCACGCTGGATATTCAGCCCGAGCTCGACGCGTTTCTGGGCTTCAACACATTCACGTTTCAGACCGCTAACAATGGAGTGACGACCTCGACAACAGGGAACAACACCGTGGTCTCGGGCACGGTGAATCCTCCGACATTGACGGTTCAGCAGCCGACGGAACAGATCACGGCGGTGCGAACCCGCGTGGAGGTTCCGGACGGCGGCACACTGCTGCTGGGCGGGTTGACGATCGCCGGCGAGATCAATCTTGAGGCAGGCGTGCCGGTGCTGTCCAAGGTTCCATTCCTCAAGCGGCTGACGACGAACCAATCGGAATCGAACGACGAACAGGTTCTGATCATTCTGGTGAAGCCGACGATCATTATTGACAAGGAAATCGAAGCCAAGACCTTCCCGCTCTTGAGCAGCAAGACGGAGTAAGGACTGTTGGAAATTTGACGAAATGGAACGGCGCGGCGGTTTTATACGCCGTGCCGTTTTTTTATGCCCACAAGGGGATGCGGCGGCATGAGAGGCGATCAAAAGTGCGGGGATTTTCCACATAGGCTGAAAGCCTGCGCCGGGGCGTAAGCGGCCGGTCATGCGATGTTGCGCGGGAGATTTGTGAAGCCGCGGGCTTGTGCCGCAAGGCGGATTGTAGGAAAACGCCTGTTCGTGCGAACCAGGGATGGACAAACGCGCGGGTTGCGCTGGGCCGTCGCGGCGCTCTTGACAGCACACGCGGGATTGCTGGCGTGGTCGGCGTGGGCGAATAGCGCGACGTTCGACGAGCCGGCGCATTTGGCGGCGGGGGTGGCGTATTGGCGGCACGGGGATTTTTCGATCTACAGCTTGAGCCCGCCGCTGCTGCGGCTCTGGGAGGCGCTGCCGGCGGTGTTGGCGGGGGCGGCGTCGCCGGGCACGGGATTTGTATGGAATCACATTGTCGCCGAGCGGCATTGGTACTACGTCGATTCGTTTGTCTACGCGAATTTCTCGAGCTTCTCGCATCTGCTGCTGCTGGCGCGGCTGTCGATGATTCCGCTGTCGGTTCTGGGGGCATGGGTGACATATCGATGGGCAGCGGAGTTGTATGGACGGCAAAGCGGCGCGGCAGCTTGCACGCTGTATTGCCTGAACCCGATGATCCTGGCGCATGGCTCGCTGGCGACGACGGACATCGGCGCGGCGACGGCGATGGTGTGCGCTGGCTGGCTCTGGTGGAGATTCTGCAAGGCGCCGTCGATGGGGCGATGGGCGGCGCTGTGCGCGGCGGCAGCGGCGTCGCATCTATGCAAATTCACGGCGGTGCTGCTGTGGCCAATGATGGCGGTGATGGCGCTGCCGATGATGGTGGGACGGGACCGGGGGACGCGGCTGATGATCGCGCGGGGGTGGATGGGAGCGGGGCTGGCGACGCTGGTTATTCTCAACAGCGTTTATGGATTCCGAGGGACTTTTGCGCCGGTCGGCTCGCTGAAATTGGATTCGAGCTTGATGCAATCGCTGCGGAGCCATCTGCCGGAGTCTTTTCCATCGCTGCTGCCGCGGACTCTGGTGGAAGGGTTTGACGCGCAGAAGCTGGACACGGAGAGCGGATATCAGGGGTTTTTGTTCGGGCAAACGTATGAGGGGTCGCACTGGTGGTATTACCCGGCGGCGCTGGCCTGCAAGCTGCCGATTTCGATATGGGTGCTGGGGGCAATCGCGGTGGCGTCATTGGCGGTGAAGGGAGGGCGAAAGCAGTCGCCGAACAGGGCAGAGGAACTGAGCTTGATCGGGGCGGGGTTGGTTTATGCGCTTGGGGTCATGGCGCTGAGCGATGTGAATATCGGCACGCGCTATCTGCTTCCGGCGGTAGCGCCGGCGACGATTTTTATTTCGCGATTGTGGAGAAGATCGGAAGACGGGGGTGAGAAGCCGCGATTCAGTGCGTGGAGTTGGAGAAATGCGTTGGTGGCGGCGGCGATGCTGGAAGTGCTTTGGGTCTGCCCACGATTTTTGACCTTCATGAACATTGCGGCGGGAGGGCCGGACCAAGGCGGAAAGCTCGTAAGCGTTTCGGATTTCGATTGGGGGCAGGGGTTGACCGATCTGCGGCGGTGGATGGACGAGCGCCAAACCAAAAGTGTCGTGTTGGCCTATTTCGGATTGATCGATCCGCGGGCTTATGGGGTGCAATTCTCCACGCTGGCGCATCCGGGGGATGAGCGGTATATCGCGATCAGCAGCTATTACATGAATGGGCTGCGGAATCGGATGGTTGTCGGAGAGAATCAGCGGGAGTATGTGCAGATTGCGCGGGGGAAGGAGCTTTGGTCAAAACAGCCGGTGGCGATCGTGGGGCATACGATTTTTATTTTTGAGAGAAAGGATGTGGAGGAGATCGCGGGGATTCAAAAGAAGGAATGAATCGCGAAGGTGCGTAGGAAGTTCGACAATACGAATTCTGAATCTCCAGTTTGAAATCTTGAATTGAATGAATCGAAATTTTCTTCGCGTCTGTCTTCGTGCCTTCGCGATTTTTGTCAGACGGATTCCGCGGCGGCGGCCTCCGGCGGCAAAGGAGTGGGAGCGGTGTCGGGGGTTTTGAGGAAAAGGCCCAGCGTCCAGAGAGCGGCGATCAGCAGGATCATGGCAGCCAGGGCAAACGGGGCTCCGATCCATATTTTGAAAATGGCGCCGGCGATGACGGGGCCGATGACGCGGGCGATGCTGGCCAGGCCCTGGTTGAGGCCGAAGATCAGGCCTTGCTGTTTTTCGTCGGCGGCATGGGAGATGAGGGCATAGAGAGTCGGGGTTTGGAGGCTGCGCCCAATGGCGCTGAGCGCGCCGCCGACGAGGAGAAGAATGAACAGGGGCTTGTAGCCGACGACGGCGAGTAGGGCCATTCCGACGGCGACGAAGATGGGGCCGGAGATGGAGAGGGGCCATTCGCCAAATCGCGCAGTCAAACGGCCGATGAGCCCGCCCTGAACGCCGGTGATCAGCAGTCCCAGGTAAGTGTAGTAGAGGCCGACCTGCCAGTCGCGGAAGGAGAAGGTTCGGGAATCGTTGAGGAAGATCGCGGTCATGCTTTCGAGCATGACGAAGGCGGCCATGCTGATGAAACCGATGAGAAGCATCTGGACGAGACGCGAATGGCGGAGGATCGGCATGAAACGCGAGGGGTGCAGCCAACTGACGGACTCGGCGGAGCCATGCCGGCGCGCCTCGACGAGGCGGAAATAGGTTTGGAGCATCGCGCCAAAGCTCATGGCGGCCGCGAAATAACCGGGAAGAGCGGGATTCAATGCGACCAGGCCAGCGCCCAGGGCCGGACCCAGGGCGAATCCGATGCCGAAGGCGGCGCCGAGAACGGCCAGGCCCTTGGCGCGATTTTTGGCGGTGGTGACGTCGCTGATGTAGGCCTGCGCGGTGGAGATGTTTCCGCCGGAGAGGCCGTCGATGAGGCGGGAGAGGTAGATGAGCCGCAGGGCGTACTGGGGATGCTGCCAATGGACGGTCATGACGATGCCCAGCAGCAGATAGCCGATGCTGCTTCCCAGTTGCGAGAGGACCAGCACGGGCCGGCGGCCAACGCGGTCCGAGAGCGCGCCCAAGATCGGCGAGGCGAGAAACTGGCATGCCGAATAGATCGAGAAGATGAGGCCGACAGAGAGCGGGGAGGCGTTGTAATCCTTGGCAAACAGCGGCAAAAGGGGAATGATGATGCCAAAGCCCAACAGGTCCATGAAGACGATGAAGAAGATGATGGCCAGTGCGCCCTTGGGAGGTTGGGAGGACGCATCGTCGAGGGAGGGAGGCTGGGACATTGATGGTGGTTATAGCATGAAGGGGGGAATGGCGATGAATGACGAAATTCGAATGATTGAAGGATCGAAATAGCGGAGGCTATGCGGGCTTCCGAAGGCGATTATTCTCGTGTACCATCGCGATCTATGCCCAAAATCACGGTGGATGGCAAGCTGATTGAGTGCAAGGACCGGCAGATGATTTTGCAGGCGTGTTTGGACGCCGGGTATACACTGCCCTCGTATTGTTATCATCCGGGGCTCTCGATTCCCGCCTCGTGCCGGATTTGTCTGGTCGAAGTGGAGGGGATTCCCAAGTTGGTGCCGTCGTGCCAGACGCCGGTGCGCGATGGGATGGTGGTGCATTCCAACTCGACCAAGGCGATCGCCAATCAGAAGCAGGTGATGGAATACCTG
>CAZCKE010000123.1:0-9703 GCA_964499005.1 uncultured Tepidisphaeraceae bacterium | reverse complement strand
GAGGGGTGAAGGGGGTTGGGGATCAACCCATCGCAACCGTCCAGGCGCCCCTTTGTGGCAGATGGGGGACAAGTGGTGCCGCGGAAATGCGCGGTGAAAAAAGTGGGCTTAAGAGATATCTCCGAAACTGAATTTGCTTTCGACTATCTGCACGGCGTCGAACCGGACGCCGCGACGGAGACGATAAAACCAGTAATAAAACGGCGCAATCGCATGAAACGCAATGAACAGAAGAGCCAGGGGCCGCTTGGGCACCGGCACGCGCACCCATTCGATCCGGTCCGGATCGGGATTCTGAAACTCCGGTGCGAAGACGGTGAATTGATGTTCGCGGCAAAGACCCTTGAGCATCCGCAAATGACATCCGCCGATCGGATTGGTAGGCACGACGCGATAGTCCAGCACGGCAATTCGCATATGAAACCCGCTTTAAATTTTCTCAAGAGTCGTCGTGCTATGGGACGCGGAGAGATCAAACACATCTAGCTGGCCGAAGAACTTGCGCCACCTATCGAGGAACATAGGCGTTGCGTAGATTTGGACGTCCTCCGCGGCCTGCTGTCCCATGCGCCGACGTTGGTCGGGCTGAAGTTTAAGAAAGCGTTTTAACGCGCGAGCAATCGACAATGCCGTCGGGTGAACGAGAATTCCATTGTGACCGTCTTTAATCAACTCTTCGACGCCATGGATCGGGGAAACGATCGAAGGCAAGCCTGCTGCGGCGGCTTCAAGCGATACGAGGGGAAATGCCTCGTAGAACGAAGGCAGTACAAAGGCATCCGCTGCCCAAAGGAAAGGACGAACATCCTGTTGCATCCCTGCGAAAACGACCTGATCCCGCAGCCCTATCTGTGCCACGATCGATTGATACCGTTTGATCAACTGGGCTTGACCGCCAACGATCAGTATTTTGAGAGTCGTATTCCCTAACTCGGCCACTGCCGAAAGCAGAGCGGGCAATCCTTTGCGCTCGAAATGGCCTAGTGCCGAAAAGACAAGCACGACGTGATCGTCCGCAAAACCGAGGCGAGCGCGAAATTCACGGCGATCGAAATCGGACGGGCAACGCATGCGCTGCACGTCCACGGGATTGGGCAGAAGATGAATTTTGTCAGTAATAGATGGGTATTGGGCTTTCAATTCCCGCGCCAGACCGTGTGAAGGGACCACGATCTTTTTTACTCGCTGGTAGACCAATGGCTCGAGCAAGGCGCGGAAATAATGATCCAGCCATCGGCATGCTCCGAGCAGGCCCTTGGCTCCGATCCGAGGCCATTGATTTTTGAGAAACCCCCGATGACAGAATTGCGAATAAGACACATCGCCGAAGCTGAAGTTGCTCTCGACCATTTGGACAGCATCGAAGCAGACTTTTCGTCTGAAACGGTACAACCAGTAATAGATCGGCGCGAAGATGTGAAACATCACGAACAGCAATGCCTGAGGACGCTTGGGAACATAAATACGCACCCATTCGATTCGCTGCGGGTCCGGGTTCTTGAATTCCAGTGCGAAGATCGTGAATTGGTGTTCGTGGCACAATCCGGCGATCATCCGCAGATGACATCCGCCGATCGGATTAGTGGGGGTGATTCGATAATCAATGACGGCGATGCGCATCTATGACCTCTTGATACCAATCGCTCATTGTTTGCGCTTTACGATCCCATGACTGCTGGCTAGCCAAATCCAGAGCTGCCGCCGCCATCCGGCGGCGAAGATTGGGTTGAGCGGCAAGTTTCTCGATTCCAGCAGCAAAGCCCGCGATAGCCTCCCCCGGACTGGTCACGGGAACTTTAATCGCGGCATCCACCGAAAGAAGGCCGACACCCTGATGATCCAAAGCGATAATCGGCACTGCTTTGGCCATCGCCTCCAAAACAATCGATCCAAAAGCGTCCCGTAGACTGGTGAAAACGAAGGCATCAACTTTGGAAAACCAATCCAACACTGCGGCGCGTGATACTCGGCCCAAAAATCGAACACGATCGCATAGTCCCAACTTGGTCGCCTGCGCCTGCCAGCGGCGCAGCAATGGGCCGTCTCCTGCGACCACAAGTTGTACCGGCGATTTCACGAGTTTAATTGCCTCTAAAAGCAGCGGTAATCCTTTGCGCGGTTCGCAGCGCCCGCCCCAAAAAAGCGTCAGGCAATGATCCTCGGTGGTTGACGATTTGGCGGTGTCATGGTTAAGAAAATCTGGCTCGATTCCATTGTCGAACATCAGTTTTGCCCGGCGTGCGCTCATCTGCTCAACCACTCCAAGCGTCTCGCGGTTGGTCGTTATGATCATGTCCGCATGGCGGACCGCGCTGATGATGCTGGGATTCCAGGGTGCGGCTCGCACAATGAATGAGCGAATGCGTTCGCGCAGGCTCAGGCCGCCGTCATACCCGAGAAACGTGTTCGGCCAAGTTTGACCGCCTCCAATGGGCCCCCAAACGCAAGGCAATGCATACTTAACCAGCGGCGGCGGCTGTTGAAGGCTGCCCCAACTCACGTGATGCACTAGATCAAACGGATCAACCGTGTGTTGCCGTCGAACAACCTTTACGACGCGTTTCTGCCACAGGGAATAATGGATGCGTATGCCTCTCTCGCCTCGCCGCGGTCTCCACGGATCAAGCGGATTTTGAACATCGACATAAACGACTCGCAAGGAATCCGATTCAAGGCGCTGAAGTTCGGCATCGATGTCCTGGCGATACTGGGGATGCGTAAAAACCGAGACCCTATGCTTGAACGAGAGATACTTTGCCCAATTCCATGTCAATCCGGGCTCGGAGCCCAGGGCAGGAGAACAAGCATGCCCAATGAGAGCAATATGCATGGGAAACCGTTGTTTGTGGAGAATCAACCCGCAGTTGCGAGTGGGGTTGGAACAACTGACAACGCCGGTTCCAAAGTGATTTGAGGCGCTCTTTTGGCCAGGGGCGAAATGAAACGACGTTCGACGAGCATGAAAAATGCCCACCCGGCGAAGAGGCCCGATGCGGCCATGGCAAGGGCCGCGACGCAATAGCCGATCGGTCCAACCGAAGCCACGCTGTGACCCAGGAGGCTCTTCAGACTGCTGCGAACAGGGAGATGGATCAGATAAAGCGAGTAGGAAAATAGACCAACTTTGGCAAGCCATCGAGTCAGCAGTCCGCCCGTGGGACGCCCCGACTTTTCAGCGTCGATGCAATGATTCATGAGAGTGAAAAATCCCATGCCCCAAAGGAGTGGAACGATGATGCCCCCAAAGCGTTCGATCGAGGCCGTATGTTGGCGGCAGACGACCGCGGCGGTTAACCAGAGCGGAACAAGCCATAGCGAACGGGCCAATGACGGAAGGCGGATCAAGCCGACATATGCCTCGGCAGCGACCATTCCAAGACACCATTGGATCCACAACACTGGGGCCGAGGAATTGACGAAAATCCGGCTCTGCTCCGGGAGAAAACATCCTGCCAAGACCGACGTTGCTGTTCCCAAGCCGAGCACGCACGCCAGGGACATGCCCAAACCGAAACGGCGGCGGAATAGCAGCAGGGGAAAGTAGAGAAGATAGAAATATTCCTCAATCGCTAATGTCCAATAGACGGCGTTACCGCCGGTTTTCCAAAGCACAGGATGCAAGCCATGGAGCATTAAAGCATGAACGGTGAAGTCGATGGGGACCCAATAGCGGGGATTTCCCGGATACTCGATCAGCGTTGTGACGGTTCGGTGTGTTGCGAACGCGACGTAGACCAGACTCATGCTCAGACAAAGGGCGGCCAGGTAGGGGGGGTAGAGCCGCCACAAACGTCGCTTCCAAAATTCCAGGAATCGTATGTCTGCCGTCTCGGTTTGCCGGCGCTGCTTGGCCCATCGCAGATGAATGCAGAATCCGGAAATAACAAAAAACAATGGAACGCCAATATCGCCAAAACGCAGGAACTCGAAAAGGCGCCGGAACCAGAAGACGCCTGAAAGACTAAATGAGGTGGGGCCGCTATTGCTTTGAAATGTAATGGCGTGAAACAGCAAGACGGCCATCGCCGCCGCGCCGCGGAGTGCGTCGATGGATATCAATCTGCCGCGTGGCGGGTTTAACATGTGACACTCGTGGCGGTTGCTGCTGCAGGAACTGCGTCGGTAGGCGGACTGTTTTGCTGATGAGCGGCCAGAATTTCGCTGTAAAGATCGAGGTATTTGGAAGCGATGTTGGCGGGAACGAAATGCTCAAGTGCAAATGCGCGAGCGTGAGCCGCGTATTGATGCATGGCGGGAACGTTCGCGAGAAGCTTGCGGATTGCCCAAGCGGCTTCCGTCGGGTCGGTGGGAAGCGCAAGGCCAAGATTATTCTGCTCGAAGAGCTTTGCCATGCCCAACGTGCGCGACAGGGCACAGGGAGTTCCGATGCTCATTGCTTCGGCAATCGAAAGAGCAAAGCCCTCCCAGCGAGATGTCTGAATGTACAGGGTGGCTTCGCGCAAAACACGAACCTTATCGTCGCCAAACACAGGATCGTGGAAGTGGACGTTCAGAGGGCTGTTTCGCCGAAGGGACGCCAGCCAGGTTTTCGTGCGAGGGTCTTCATTGCCATACAGATGAAAATCGGCCTCGGGGAGCAGGCGGGCCACTTCCACGAGGATGTCCAAACCCTTGTGGTACACTTCGAGTCGGCCAAGAAAGATCAATTGTGGCCGTGACCCGGCAGGAAGCTCTGGCTTATCCGATACGTCTGCCGGCACATCAACCGGATTGGCAATCCAGCGGATTGGTCCGCTGTAATTGGGAATAAAGGCGCGGACGTCATCTTCTTCCGACGGCGCCACAACCGTGATGGCCGCTGCTGAGCGGAATCGCGGTTTCTCGATCAGCGCGCTATAAATGATTTTTTTGATTCGTCCGCGGCGCAAGACGTGTGATGAGAGCCCTCCATTTGGAGTGATCACATGGGGGATACGGGCGCGAACGAGGGCCTTGGTGACTGTCGCTTGGTAGGGAACAAAGACCGAGTGAAGATGCGCCAGATCAGGTCTTTGCCGGTGTTGGTCCAGAAGAGGCAGGATTTGCCGGGGATTGGAGAGGACAACCAATGCGATGCCGCTTTGTTGCGCAGCCTTAATCGCCGAATCGTCGGGCGATTGATTCAACACCAGGGCGATCTCATGACCCTGAAGCGCTTGCTCCATTGAGACGGACCAGACCATCGAGTTGATCCCGTTGACGCTGCGAAGCGAATTGCAAGCTCCGAAGTGCCAGATTTTCATGCGACCTCCAGCAAATCGCGGCAACGCGAGTTTTGCAATTCCGTGTCATGAACGGAATCCGGCCGGACGGGAATAATGCGGGCTGGAATACCGACGGCGGTCGCCCCCGGCGGCACGTCGCACAGGACGACGCTCATTGCGCCGATTTTTGCCCCATTGCCGACATGGATGCCGCCCAGAATCTGCGCGTAAGCTCCGAATTCCACATTATCTCCGATGACGGGTGCGGGACCTCCGATGACTCGATTACCGATGGTGACCCCTTGGCGCAGCGTGCAGTTGGCTCCCATCTTGACCGCGTTATGCAGGAAGATGTTGCCAAAATGGTATATCCGAAGTCCCGGCCCGATCTGGGCCTCTTTGGGCAAGCTGATTCCGGTCATCGTTTCGACAATGCGAAAACGCACTTTGTAGATCTTGGTCAGGATCGTGCGCAGGAATCCTGGCTTGAGCCGATCAATACGGCGGCCGAACCGATAAATGCGAATAGCCCAAGTGGATTGTTCCCGAAGAAATAATCTCTTGGGATAGCGAGCAAGATCCGCCTGGTAATCGGGGTCACGCGTCATCGGGAGTCTCCTAAAGAGCGGGTGCCATTGAAGTAACGGCGTGGGTCGATGGACTGGCGTGGACAGGACGAATTTTCCAGAGGATCCAGAGCATGACAGCGGCGCGTGCCAATACAATGCATACGGTGCCGGCCACGGCTCCAAATGATGCACCGGAAATAGCCAGGGGCAGGCCGACGCAGATCGCCAGTCCAACGTTGATCATCTGTGACCAGAAAACTGATCGGTTGAGTTCCATCGCGTTCAGCAGGGCGACCAGAACATTTACCAGATACGTCAGCGCGTAAGCGACAACGTACAGACGGATTAATGTTCCTTCTTGGGCATAAATGGACGAATTGCCGTAGAAGAAGGCCAGGCATTTTGAAGGCACGATCAAAAGAACGATGAAGTAGGGCAAAAGTAAAACTCCCCCCTGCATGCCAAACGAAGCTGCTGACCTGAAGGCAGCAGTAATGCCATCTACTCGGTTGGCCTTGGCGGCAGCAGGGACGATTAATCCAGCAATTCCGGTAGAAATCGGGTTTGTAATTCGTAATAGGTTCCCCGTGGCGTCATACTTCGCGACTTCCTTTAAGCCGAATGCGGCTCCCAGAGTCCAGGGAAATGCATTGATCGTGAACAGATAAAGAACATTGGTAAACAAAAGCCAACGCCCCTGGTCCCAGCAGTATCTTGCGTGTTTCAACAATCCGGCAGATCCGGGCGAATGAACGCCGGCCTGCCAGGCTTGGAGACCGGCGCCAAGAGCGGAGGTCAAGGCCATAATCGTGAAAACTGCTTCGAGCGAGATATGTTGGTTCAATGAACTATGCGCGGACGAGATGATCCGTGCATAAACGAACAAAATACCGGCTTGGCCCAAGTAGCCGATCGCGTCTCCCCAAACGGCGTGAGAGTGGCGCAGTTGGGCCAACAGCGCGCGACGAGTTGTCTCCTGAAATTGCCATAAGAGCATGGCGGCCAGTCCCGCCGCGATCGCCTTGGCTTTGCCCACAATGATCATCGTGACGGCAACGCTTGCACCCAAGGGGAAGGCCAATATGGTGCATAAAAACAATGATGTCCCAAGCAGGGCAGAGAGTGTATCCTCGCCTCTAGCGACTTTGATCGAAAGAGGGTAGATGATCAGCGCATTCTGGAGATTATTACAAAAAACCAGGACGCCGAAGACGACCGCGTAGGCGCCATATTCCCGAGCAGGCAGGGCGTGAGCAAGAATGATGATAGTGAGAAAATTGCCCAGGCTCGTCACGCCTTGATCGACGAGAGCCCAAAAGCCTCGACCAACCTGCAAGCCGATGCGTTTAGCAGCAAGCAAATCTTGCGATGGCATGTTCAGAGACATTGGGGGAACGAGTCAGCGGTCATTTTCCGAGGAAACATTCGACGGAGGATTCACGAAAACCGGCGCACTCCCAACCATTGCAACGTGACGTAATAAATGAACAACGGGTTGTTCGTTAGGTATCGCTTCCACAGGCGGCGGGGTTCTGTGATCAGCCTGAAAAACCATTCCAATCCTGACTTCTGCATCCAACGGGGAGCCTGTTTTTTCGTGCCGGCATGAAAGTCGAATGCGGCTCCGACTCCGACCATCACCGGAGCGCGCAATCGACCCAGATGGCTCGACATCCAGTATTCCTGCTTGGGAGTGCTAAGGCCCACCCAAACGATATCTGCTCCGGATTCATTAATCCGGCGCACGAGGGCGGCATCCTCGCTTTCAGTCAACGGGCGAAAAGGCGGACAAAATATTCCGGCCACTTTAAAGCCGGAAAACTTCGATGTCAGCCGCGCGGCCAATTCATCGGCGACGCCTTCGGCCCCACCGTAGAAAAAGTGCCTGTATCCTTTCTGGCATGAAGCGGCGCAGACTTGGATCATTAAATCCGGACCGTAAACGCGCCGGACATCGTCGAAGCCGCGCAGCCAATTCATCCAAACCATCGGCATACCGTCGGGTGTCACCATGCCGGCCTGGTTATGAATCCGTTTCAACTCGGCATCGCGCTGACTTTCCATGACACCGTGGACGCCAGTGACGCAGACGTAATGCTTCTCGCCCGCCGCAATCCATTGATCGATGGTTTCCATCGCCAATGGAATGTTGATGGCGCTGATGCCAACGCCTAAAACATCACATCTTGCCGGGGATTGAGAACTTTCCATGGAAATACTCCCGGATTGAAATGGAGATCTCTCTAATGATCTCACGCGGCCACGGTTGTCGCGCCGACGGGAGCGCTCAGAGCCGCACTCACTTGAGCTTCGATCCAAGCGTAAGTGCGGTGCAAACCTTCTTCCAGAGAAACCTTCGGCTCCCAGCCCAGAACTTCACGCAAGCGATCGTTGTTGGAATTGCGGCCTCGAACACCTTGCGGACCGGGGACGTGCTTCTTGATGATTTCAACATCCGCGATGGCGGCCACCATATCAGCCAGTTCGTTGATGCTGATCAGCCGATCCTGACCCAGATTCAAAGGATACCTATAGTCCGACTGCATTAGCCGGAACAAGCCTTCAACGCAATCGTCGATGTAACAAAACGACCGCGTTTGCTCGCCATCGCCCCAGATTTCTACCTCAGGATTTCTCGTGAGCTTGGCTCGGGAAACTTTACGGCACATAGCGGCCGGCGCCTTTTCGCGCCCGCCATCCCAGGTTCCCAACGGCCCAAAGATATTGTGAAACCGGACGGTGCGCGTTTCCATGCCGAAATCGTCCTGGTAGTGCATGCAGAGCCGCTCGGTCATGAGCTTTTCCCAGCCGTACGCATCTTGCGGTGCTGCTGGATAGGCATCCTCTTCCTTGAGGGGCGTCACGTTCGTTTCCAACTGGCGGTATTCGGGATAGACACAGGCGGACGATGTATACAGATATCGTTCCACGCCGTTCATTCGGGCCGCTTCGAGCGTGTGGATGCTCATCAGCGCGTTATTCCTCAGGATCACGGCATGATGATTGGAGATAAATCCCATTCCACCCATATCGGCGGCCAATGCGTACACTTCGTCCACACCGCGAGTGGATTGCAGGCAATTGTCCCATTTGCGCAGATCCAACAGTTCAAATTCGTCGGCGTCGCTGGGGGCGTATTCCGGCTCCTTGATGTCGACGCCGCGTACCCAATAATCTCGCTCCTTTAAAAATGTCACCAGGTGATGCCCAATGAAACCACCTGCTCCAGTCACCAGCACTCGCGTCTTCATACAGATTCTCCTTAAAAAAGAGTTGAGTATCTCAGGCAGCCGCCTGATCGAAACGGGGTTAGTTATAAAAATCCTGATCCAAGTCGTCAGACCGCGCCTTTACGGAGAGCAACCGCGGGGATCGTTCTCGTGAGGATGCTCAAGTCCGCCAAAAGGCTGCGGCGCGCGATGTAACTCACATCCATGCGCACCCATTCGTTGAACGAAACCCGGGATCGCCCCTCAATTTGCCAGATGCAAGTCAAACCCGGTGTCACGTCGAGACGCCGTTGCTGCCAGCGTTCACAAGCTTCCTGTTCGTGACATGGCAACGGACGCGGACCAACCAATGACATGTCGCCGCGCAGAACGTTCCAAAGCTGCGGAAGCTCGTCAAGGCTAGTCTTCCGCAAAATCCGGCCCACCATCGTAATGCGCGGATCGTTCTTGATTTTGAAGGCTGGCCCGTCCTGTTCATTCATTTTCATTAATTCGGATTTGCGGGCTTCCGCGTTGCAGACCATCGTTCGAAACTTGTAAATCGTAAACGCCCTTCCTCCCAGCCCCGCCCGGCGCTGACAGAAAAGCATTGGACCCGGGCTGGTGAGCTTGATCAGCAAAGCCGTGACCAACAGCAGCGGAAATGCGATGGTTAATCCAACGGAGGCGCCGACCACGTCGATGGACCGTTTCCATAACG
>CAZCKE010000122.1:0-9730 GCA_964499005.1 uncultured Tepidisphaeraceae bacterium | reverse complement strand
GCATGAGTCTGCCCGCCCTTTCCGTCGGGGAGCATTTTGTCTATGAGATCTTTGGGGGGGTTCCAATGCCATGAAAGCGTCAGGATTTGGCCTGCTTTGGCGAGCCGGATACATTGCTCCACGCCATCTTTGGGCTCGGAACTGCGGGCCACGCGTGAAGGGGAGTAGTCCATCAAGTCGCCGCCGACGATGGCGTTGGTCTTCCCTGTAATTTGGTGGACGTAGTCATTGTCTTGTTCGCCATATCCGCCGGAGAGCATCGCCTCGCCATAATGATCCACAAGAAATCCCATCAATGCCCTGGCTCGATCCGTCGCTGCGGGATCGGAAAGCGTGTTGGGCGGCTTGGCAACCGGCGCGATAGTAATTGGCGAAAATTCAATCCAATCCACTTCGTAATATCCCCATCCTCGCCTGAGGACGATTTCGTTGGTTCCTTCGTTCAATTCGACCCGCCCTGTCTTCCAGATCGAGAAGCGATCGTCTGTTTTGGGAAACATGCCAGACATGCCGATACCGTTCACGGCAATGTCGTATCCCTTCTCTCCTGACGGCGAGCAAAAACGAACGCTCATCTCGTAAATGCCCGCCTTGCTCGCCTGCGCATGGAGCGTGAGTTTGGCTGTATCGCTCTCAAAGGCGGTCACGTATCCCTTGCCGCTGTACCCCAGCCTTTGCGTGGCGATGCGTGTGCCGGAAGTTTGGCCGTCTTCCGCCTCGACGTGAATGATTTGCGCGATTCCAGAACTCACACAGAGAATCCATATCCCCGCCACCCACGCCAAAATGCGCATCATTCATTCTCCCTTAAAGGACGTACTATCCCTCGGTTTATTCATCCTGCTTGCTGTCGCCGCGGGCAAAGATGCTGGCCACATAATTCAGCACGTCGGTCGCGCTGGTTTCGTTGTAGCCGAAATATTTGATCAACCGCTGCTTGACCACGTCGATCTTCTGCTGCGTTTCATCATCGACGACACTGCTGACCAGGTTTTTGAGCTTGATCGTATCGCGCTGGTCTTCAAAGAGCTTGAGTTCCAGCGCTTTGAGCAGGCGAGCATTGGTGTTGTATTCAAACTTCTTGCCGTCCAAGGCGAGGGCACCGATATAATTCATGATCTCCTGGCGGAAATCGTCCTTGCGGCTCTCGGGGATGTCGATTTTTTCCTCGATCGAACGCATCAGCCGCTCATCCGGATCCTCGTCGCGACCCGTATACCGATTGCGGACGCGCTCGTGCTGGGTGTAGGCCCGGACATTCTCGATGTAGTTGGCCGCCAGCCGTTTAATTGCATCCTCATCGGCACTGATCGCCCGCTGAACCTCGGCTTTAAGGATGTCCTCATATTCCTCGCGCACGACGGCGAGAAGTTCTTTGTATTCCTTCTTCAATTCCTCATCCGTGATCAGCGAATGATGGCTCAGGCCGGATTCCAACTCATTGAGCACCATGAAGGGATTAATCGCTTTATCGAGCTGCGCCTGATGGCTGACCAGGGCGTTGCTGATTTTGTCCTGGATGTAGCGCGGGCTGATTCCCTGCATCCCCTCGCGCGGGGCTTCCTCCTTGAGTTCCTTGATGCTGTCCTCGGTAAAGCCCGGGATGCTCTTGCCGTTGTAGAGCTTGAGCTTTTGCAGCTTGGTGATGCCGGCTTTTTTGGGCTCGGCCAGACGCGTCAGGCCCGCCCACATGGCCGCCACCTCGATCGTGTGAGGCGCGATGTGAATCCCTTTGATCTTTTCCGGCCCGAAGTCCTTCAGATAAATCTTGATCTCATCGTCCAGGCGGATGTTGTACGGCACGTCGATCTTGATCGTCCGGTCGCGGAACGCCTCCATCATCTCGTTGCCCTGGAGCTTTTTGTATTCCGGCTCATTGGTATGCCCCAGGATCACCTCATCGATGTAGGTCTGGGCAAATTTCTTGGGCTTGATCAAATGCTCCTGGCTGGCGCCCAGCAAGTCGTACAAAAATGCGACGTCCAGCTTGAAGACTTCGATGAACTCGACGATGCCGCGGTTGGCGATGTTCAGTTCGCCGTCGAAGTTGAACGCCCGGGGATCGGAATCGGAGCCGAATTCAGCGATTTTGCGGTAGTTAATGTCGCCGGTGAGCTCCGTACTGTCCTGATTTTTCTCATCTTTGGGCTGGAAGGTGCCGATTCCTCGGCGATCCTTTTCGGAAAGGACCAGCCGTTTGACCTTCACATGCTCCATGACTTTTTTCCAGTCGCCGCCGTAGCTTTCCAGCAGATCGCCGTAAATTTTGCGGCAGAAGGGGCAGACGTCGCCGTACAATTTCACCTTGCGTCCATCCGGCAGCTTCTCATTGATCGCTTCGAGCACGTCATGCCGCGCCTCGCGCGGGATCAGCAACAGCGGTTCCTCATGCATCGGGCATTCGACAAATTGCTCTCCTTCATCCCCTCCCGGCCCACGGTGATGCACGCGCCACATGTACGTGAAGCACCGCCCCGCATCCGTGCGGCTGTAATTTTCCAGGCCTTTTTTCAAGAGCCGCGCAATCGTCGATTTGCTCGACCCGACCGGGCCGTGAAGCAACAGGATGCGTTTTTCAGTTCCGTAACCCTGCGCCGCCGATTTGAAGAAATCGACCAGTTGCATGAGCGGCCGCTCGAGGCCGTAGATCGCGTCGGCGCCGTGGTCGATCGGATCGGCGAAGAATTTGTACTTGATGTATTCCTGCTTGAACTGCGTATGCGATTCGTGCCCGTAGGTCAGGATCATGTCGTATACGCGCTGGAACGCATTGCGCGCGACGGATGGATTTTCCTGAACGACGTCCAGGTATTCCCAGAACGAGCCTTCCCAATGCTGGTCCCGGAAATTGGAGACATCCAGTTTCTTATCAATCAACGATACGAGTGAATTGGTTTTTGACGGCATAGTTAATAATCTCCGGCGTGAAGCGGCGGTCGATCGGTCGGCCCAGGGTGTCATTTCGTCTCCGAAACGGCACGACGCCCCTTGCGAAAAAGATGCAGAACTCGATGCGACGTTAGGTTGGCAGGGACATCCCGAGATAGGAACATCCTGCTTTTGGCAGGAACATCCTGCTCGCGACCAGAAGTTACGCCGATCGCGAAGGAGCGGAGGTAGGAGGGAGTCGATGCAGCGCTTGATCGGGCATCCGGCCCGAATCCACGGGGACAAGCCCCGCGCTAAAGCGGTACAGCACGCTCCGAACGGCTACGACCGGCTCCTCAAGCCGTGCTCGACCCTGATGGATCAAGCACGTTGTATGCCAATCGTCACATCCGCGACAGTTCAGCCGAAACAACGACTGACGACTGCCGCATGCGAGCCTGGCTCGTTCGGGGGGTTGTTCTTACTCAGACTTGCCAACCCCATCGGCGGGCATGGCCCGCCGCCACTTCCCATCGGCCTCTTGCCGATTCCAGAAATGCTTCTTCAAACATTCCTGAATAGATTTTACCGCGCGTTCCTATCAGTGTCTACGACGAAGGGCCTGCCGCAGTTTTAATCGCGCGTATTTTCTCGCAGGGAGTACCGTTTATTACGGCGCGCCGTAGAGTCGATTGTCTTTGGAAATGAATCCCGTCCCCAGGGCGATGTTCTGACTCCCATCTGAATTATCCGTAAATCGACCCGAAAGCGTCTCGGCATGCCCATCGCAGAAACCGACGTTGGTCTTTTGTAAATGACGGAAGCCCTGCGTGCCCGACCATCGACCGAAAAAGGTCTGGTCTCCCGGGTTGGGGAACGGCGCCCGCATGAATTTGTCGGCGCCATCGCCCCATTGCCCGTCGCCGAACATTGCCGTCGTCGATGAGTGGCGAATCGAGGCCAATTTGGCGGGGGATGCCATCGATTCAAATTGCCCGTGCCCGATATAACTCGTGTTGTAGTTGTATCCGGTGTACGGATCGACCAGCCAATTCGCCTTGCCGTCGAATGACGGACACTGCTGTATTTTGGTCGGATCGCCGCTATGCCACAGCAGGCCCGGAACGACCCGCTTCGGCTGGCCCGGCGTATCGATCGTCGTCAGGTCCCAGCAATAGGTGATCGTCGTCGCCCCATCGGTCGCGAAATAATACGAAATCGGGCAGTCACCCTGATTCAAGTTGGCATACATCTGCGCGGAGATCGCCATCTGGCGGAGATTACTCAGGCAGTTCACCATTTTCGCGTGTTCGTACGCCCTTCCCAAAGCCGGTAGTAAAATGGCGATCAGCAGCGAAATGATCCCGATCACCACAAGCAGTTCAACCAACGTAAAGCCGAATCTTTTTCGAAGATTATTCTGAAACAACATGATTTGTGCCTCCGACACGTCTCGCCGGGCGCGCATCCATCGCGCCCGGCAAGGCCGACCTCCACTCTCGCAGGCTCTAAGCACTCAGAATCAAGCGATTCGCCGCCATCGTCCCAACGGAACGAAACCGAATGCCAGCAATCCCACGCATGCGGGCTCCGGGACGGCCGCCGCATTGGCGAAAACCGCGTCCAGACGGACGCCGCCATTGGTCGGATCATTGGCATCGCCGTTCAGGCGAACGTAATTCACTTCGCTTAAGCCTGAGCCGGAGATGTCGAACCAGTTTCCCCCACCGCTGCCGCCAAAGATGGCGGCATAATCGGCGGCGGATGTGTCTGTGTTCAGCCCGGCGCGCTGCGCGTTGGTGCCTGCGCCGTTGAACAGATTGTCATCGGGCATTGGGGCCGTGAAATCCGCGATCGTTAGCGCATTCAGTGTTGTCTGTGGGACGCCCGATCCGTCGATCGCGGCATTGGCGCTCGTTATAAAGTTGTACGCCATGGTGGGAGCGTTGAGGGAATGAGTGATCGCTGCGTAGGTTGTCGGCGAGGCCACGGGCGTGCCGTCGAGGCCGAACCAGTTGATGCCGTCGGCGCTGACGAGGATGGCGGCGTCCATGTTGCCGTTGAGCGCGAAGGAACCGCTAGTAATGGCTTGAGCGGTGAAGATTCCCAGATCCTTTTCGCCAGCGTGGGGAAAGATCGGCGCATTCATTTTCAGCGTCACCCCCCCACCAACACCGAAGGCGATCATCGTATTGGGAGTGCCGCCAAAAGCGTTGCCGTTGAAGTTGGGGTTTACGAAACTGATGGCAAACGTACTCGACGCCGAACCGCCGGTGGTCAATGGCCAATCGCCGAGATTGGCGTTGACGTTGGCATATGCTCCACCCACCAGGGAGCTTCTGACCGTTCCCTGCGTCAGCGATCCGGGGACGATCGTCGCAAAATCAGCGGCATTTGCGTTCGCTGATATCGATAAGACGCCACTCGTGGCGACTAAAATCGTGGCGCAAATGCCGCGTCCATTGATACCCGTACCTCTCTTGAAGCTGCGATTCATGGAATCGCTCCTTTCCTCACGGAAGGCGACTTCCGCGCGGCCAACTCGCGTGGCCAAAAAGAAAACCCTCGGCCTTCGCGTCACGCTCGATAAAAACGAGCGCGGGGCAAGACCAAGGGCCAGCGTCAAAACAGGCGCAAGCGGCGGCATGAAAGCCCGCCACAAGCGTTATTGTCCAACAAGCCAGACCCGGCCGTCCCAAATCGCGAGGACGAAATCGGCGGCTCAATCCAATTGGATCAAGCCGATCTCGGGCCGGTCTTCTGGCTCTGGACTTTCCGGATCACCTTCCCAGCCCCAAACGTCGGGACCAGTGGTCTATCGATCCGGAGTTACAACGTCCATCACAGCGGCGCGTCCGCGTCGGAATAGGGAAATGAATCCCGTCACCGACTTCCCATTCGTTGCCGTTTATCAAAACAGCAACGGGCAAAACTGCCGCCCGAGTGAGCGGCAGGATAACGCGCGGGAGGCATGAATCAAGGAATGGTCTCGCAAAAAGTCTCGAAGTGTACAAACGTTGAAACGGTGAATATCTAGCCACTATATGGCGTATTGAAGGATAAGTGGCTCATTTCGACGTGCAGAGGCTCCCGATAGCCACAAAGGATTTAACCCATGAAACTTTTGAATCCCATATCACCTCTCTCTTTTGACGTTGCAGTACAGTGAGGCGGTTTTGCGATGGAAAGAATACGTTCCGGAGCAATAGGTACTGCCAAGGTGACTGGTTTTCATTCCTTCAAAGAAGGCATGCTGTTCAACTCTTCTGCACGTTTAAAGAGAATTTTCGATTAGACATCCATTTAAAAAAGAAAGCCCACGGCGAGCCGTGGGCCTTGCCTCACAAACTGGTCAAATTGGGGCTAGGCCCGGACCAGAGGCAATAGCGGGAATTGATCCCCCAGAATCGGTTTGCTGGGTGTCTGGAGCCAGTTTTGCAGTACGC
This sequence comes from uncultured Tepidisphaeraceae bacterium, assembly GCA_964499005.1. GTDB lineage: Bacteria > Planctomycetota > Phycisphaerae > Tepidisphaerales > Tepidisphaeraceae > CAZCKE01. The sequence continues at coordinate 3,416 of CAZCKE010000122.1, read as the reverse complement.
TTGCATAGACCGAGCGGAAATCGATCTGATACTTCAAATCGCCCTGGTCCAGGTCCGAGAGGGACGGGTGCTGCCCCACCAAACCTTGCTGAATACCATGTCCCATGACAAACATCGGGGCGGCCGCTCCATGGTCCGTGCCGTTGCTCGCGTTCTGCTGGACGCGTCGGCCGAACTCGCTAAATGTCATCACCATGACGCGCTGGTCGTTCTTTTGTTGCTTTAAATCCTGCCAGAACGCGGATAGGCCCGCGGCCAGTTGCTTCATCAGGGCATCGTGCCGCCCGATCTGGGCCGCGTGGGTATCGAAGCCGGTGAGCGTCGCGTAGTAGACTCGGGTCGGCAAGCCGCCGGCGATCATCGCGGCGATCGTGCGCAGGCCGTTGCCGAATTCTCCCGCGGGGTAGGTCGCGGGGGACGAATGTTCTCGCGTTGCCTTCAAAATGTCCTGGCTGCTGAGCTGCGCGTCCATGGCGGTGCGGTGCAGGAAATCGAGCTGTGTCTGCTCGGTCAGGACGATTTTCCCCGGCGCCGGGGCAGGATCGTTCAAGCTCGCGCCCATGTCCACATGATTCAGTTGCAGGTAATGGTCCTTGTCGCGCCCGTTGTAACGATAGCTATCGGGGCGCTCGAAGCTGATCGGTAAAACCTTCTCCCCCTGCATGGCCAGAGGCAGCGTCTCTCCCATTGAGATTCCCACGTGCGGGTCACAGCCGGGGCAGGTGTTGTCAAAATATCGCCCCAGCCAGCCGCTGGTGGGTTGCTCGCGCTCCGGTTGAGCGCTCTGCCAGATGTCCATCGAGCGAAAGTGGGACCGATTGGGGTTGGGATATCCGACGCCTTGAACGATCGCCATGTCCCCCGCGTCGAAAAGGGCCTTGATCGGCGCCAGATCGGGATGCAGGCCGACATAATCGTTGATCTTCAAAATTTGATCCGCCGGATGCGAGATGTTGGACCGCGCCTGGTAGTAGACGTCGTCGCCATAAGGAATGACCGTGCTGAGCCCGTCGTTGCCGCCACCGAGTTGCACGACCACCAGGATTTTCCCGTCCTTGCCGGAGGGCTGCTGCGTGCGGCTGGAATCGCCCGGATTGGCCAGGGCCATCACCGTCTGATCCAAAAAGGTGGGAATCGTCGGCGCGACCGCGAGGAGCGTCAGACCTTTTTGCAAAAACACGCGGCGAGTGGAGACATTCTTTTGCATGGACGCCTCGAGTTAGCACAACTGATATTCGGGCATCGAAACTATAAGCTGCACGACCTTGCGCTGAGCATCGATGCTGTCGGGATGATCGCCCAGCGCGTCGATCAACACTTTGCGCTTGTCATCGGCGACCGGGCGACCGATGAGCCGCTTCACCCAATCATCCACGATTTGCGGCGGCGATCCGTTGTCGCTGGGCGTGAAATCGGTCGGCGGAGCCTGCCGGTCATTGAGCGGATGTCCCGAGTCGCCTTTGCGATTCAGACGGCTCAGCGCCGGAACCGCTCCGCCGGCGAGCCATACGCCGGCGTTGTAGCGCACAAACAACGTGCTGGTATTGATCCACATCTGCCCGCCGGGCCATCCCCGAACATTTGGCGGCTCCAGCGGCAACTGCCCCATCTGATTCAACACCGACACCAGTGAAGGTTCCGGCGGCATCGACAATCCCAACAGGCGGACCGTCCCGATCACCAACTGCACCGGGCTCTTGATCTGGCATCCGATGGTTCGCAGGCTGTAAAACGCCTTGCTCGTCAGGATTGTCCGCAGCAGAGGCCGGATTTCATACCGATGATCCAGCAGGACCTGCCCCAAGCCTTTGGCCAGCCCATCGTCCATCTGATCGCTGGCGAAATATTTGAACAACTCTCCCGCGATAAACGGCGCGCATGCCGGATGGAGAAGGATCAGGCTGATGATGTCGTCGCCGTCGTAGTCGCCGGTGTGGCGGAAAAAGGTCTTATCCCCGTCGTCGTGTTGATTCTGGCTGTAGACGAATTGCTCCCCGTCGTGGCTCCATCCGGTGAAGGCCCGTGCCGCCTGCTTGATGTCGTCTTCGGTGTAGTTGCCGATGCCCAACGTAAAAAGCTCCATCAATTCGCGCGCATAATTTTCGTTGGGATGGGCTTTGCGATTTTGCGTGTTGTTGAGGTAATCCAGCATGGCCGGATCGCGTGAGATGGCCCGGACAAATGTCTCAAAGTTTCCCGCCGCGTTGAGCCGCAGCAATTCGTTCTGCTGCCACATCAGATACGCCGAGCGCTCATCTTTGGCGCTGGTGGTGAAATGACCGTGCCAGAAGAACGTGAGCTTCTCCTGCATGGGGTAAGGCCCCTTGGCCATTCGCCCCAACCACCAGGTCGTAATCGCCTGGAGGGCCTGGCGATTGGCCATCATGAATTTCTGCTGGAGCTCTTTTCTTTCGTCGGCGGTTTTGCCTTGGAGCATCTGCGCGTATTGACGGAAATCTTTGGGAAATCCATCGATCGTCGAAAGATCAGGCCCCGCGTTTTCTTCCTCAGCCGGAGCATCGGGGAAATCGAGCATCCAGTCGGCCGCTTGCCGCGGGCCCAGTTTCAGGACTTTTTCAATTTCCTCGGCGGTCCCGCCAAACCCCGCCCGATTGAGCAGGTGAGCCGCCTTCACCGAATCCCACGGATCGGCATCCGTCGGAACATACTCGGTGAGCATGGGATGAAGCTTTGACATATCCAACATCCTGCCCGAGCAGCGCTATTTCCGGCTCGGCTCCGTCCTTCCCCTCCCTGCCCGAACGCGCCCCACTATCAAAGTTTACAACGAGATCGGTCCATTGTTATTGCCTTGCTGAGTAAAACAAACGCGGCATTCCGCCCTCATTTCAGGAAATCGGAGAACCCGCTGGCTGACTTTGGACATCTAAAACCAGATTCTTTCAAATCTTATGCGGATTTCGCCAATCGCTTCCTCCTAATTGGCCGTCGCCTGCCTTACCCATATACTCGCCCTGTCCATACGTTTTAGGAATACTGCTTATGTCCACCCAACTGCTTCGCCTTGGCCACTCGCCAGATCCTGACGATGCATTTATGTTCTATGGGCTGGCTAAAAACCTGATCGATAGCGGGCCCTACCGTTTCGAGCATGTCCTTCAGGATATCCAAACCCTCAACCAGCGAGCCCGCAAGGGCGAGTTGGAGATTACGGCGATTTCGATTCATGCCTACCCCTACGTCGCGGACCGATACGCCTTGACCAGTTGCGGCTCCAGCATGGGGGACAAATATGGCCCGATGGTGATCGCCACCAAGCCTCTGAAAATTTCCGACCTCAAAGGCAAAACCATCGCCATCCCCGGCGAGCTCACTACCGCCTATCTCGCGCTCCAGCTCTGCCTGGGCAAAGGCGGCTCGGCGTTCAAGCCTGTCGTCGTCCACTTTGATCAGAT
>CAZCKE010000121.1:0-9801 GCA_964499005.1 uncultured Tepidisphaeraceae bacterium | reverse complement strand
GCCGACGCACTGGCCGTTGTGGATGACGGGCCAGAGGAATTCCCAAAATTCATATTTGGTAACTAGGCCATCGGCTTCGCGCCGCCGAGTCTGCTCGTCCAGGGCGTAGAGCAACTGCTGCCCGGTGGTCGCGCCGGCAAAGAACGTGCGCTTGATCAGAGAGCCGCCGAAAAGGCGAAGGTCGCGCTGGCCCTCGGGGGTGCGGTTGAACGGGACGCCCATGCGGTCGAGCAGATCGATAATGCGCGGGGCCCAGTTGCACATTTCCAGAACGGGGGGCTGATCGGCCAGAAAATCCCCGCCGAGGACCGTTTCGTCAAAGTGAACCCACTCGCTGTAGCCTTGCTGGCGTGCAATATCATTGCAGGCATTGATCCCGCCCTGAGCGCAGACGCTGTGACTGCGTTTGACGGGGACCATCGAGAACAGATCAACGTTAACCCCCTCTTCGGCCAGCTTCACCGAGCAGGCGAGCCCCGCTAACCCCCCGCCGATCACGATCACGCGTTTTGCAGCAGCAGGCATAAATTAATCCTTCACCGGCTTGTTGAGGGCAGCACGTTTGCGATGGATGAAATCAATGTGGCGATCCAGGTGTTGCACGACGTGCTTCACGTAATCGCCCAAATTCACTTTGCCGCGTTCGTTGTGAACGCCGGTGCGCGCAAAGGCTTCGGGCGGCAACTTCCGCAGAACGCGGGCGAAATTCCGCCGATTCAGATCTAGGACCGTGATCGCGTCCTCCATTGATTGATCGTGATAATGCAGCGCGCGAGAGAATTTATTTTCGTCATAACCGATCAACAGTGGATTTTCCTCCGCTGCGAGGCGCTTCATCCGATCGGTGCTGATCAGATCACTGTCCATGCAGTGGATGACCACTTCCTGGATCGACCACCGACCCAGCACCGGATCGGTCGGCATCCATGTCACGTCTTCCCGGCTCATGCCGGAAATGGCGTAACGCAGCTTTTCGCCGCCCTTTTCGTACTGATCGATGATTTGGCTTGTCATAGAGAGATTTTAGGCAAATTAGCGAGGCAACATCGATCCATCATGGATCGCCGCCCCCAAGGCCAAAAAACCGCACGCCAGGGTGAAGACGAACAGCACGCCGCAAACGATCCCCCACCGCCGCTGCGAGCCGGCGCTGACGGTCAGGCCCCAGGTAATCGCGGCCGTCCAGAATCCGTTGGCCAGGTGAAAGCAGGAGGCCGTGATGCCGATGGGATAAACCAGATATTTCAAAAAAAAGCTCGCGTTGATGTGACGGGCTGTCGTGATCGTGGCCGCTTCGGGATGAAACGCCAGGGTTGAGCCGAACAATCCCTTCATGGCTAGGATATGAAAGAGGATAAACACCGCGATGATGATCGCACTGATGCGTTGTAGGACGTAAAAATAATTCTTGGGGTAAGGATACCGATCAATGTTGGGCCGCCCCGTGAATGTGATCCACGTGCCGTAAACCGCATGAAACAGGATCGGTAGATAAATCAGGAACCATTCCAGGGCCCAGAGAAACGGAAGCTGGTGAATCTTGTCGACCTGGGCCTGATAAATGTCGGGCTGCGTCCCCTGAACGAGAGTGGCGTTGACGAGCAGATGAACGACTAGATACCCGCCGAAAACGATGCCAGTGAGAGAATGAAGCCGCCGAAGGAAAAAATCGTGCCACCCAAGCGCGGCGGTAACGGAAGACTGCGACAAAGTAGCTTGGGACACGGATGCAATCCTTGAAACCGTGAAAGGATATAGGATCGGAAGGTGGAATTCAAAAGGGAAAATGGATGAGATCAAAGCGGAGCCTCGAAAAGGCAATTGGCGATGGAACATATGATGATTATGACATTTTGAGGAATCATCGCGTTTCTGCCGTTGGCGCAAAGTGGAGTGGCAGGCCCTTGGCGCCAACCAACGTGTGCACGCGTTTCCTACCGCTTGAATTATTGATTTTAATAAGTTATCAGATATAATAAATGTGGGTCATCAAGGAGCACACGGGCATTAAGAAAGCATGTGCAAAAGCCCCGGAACCGGTGATCAAGAAATACGAGCTCTGGAAATCCATCGTCTTCCGGCACGGACCAGAGAAGCTAAAAGAGTTTCCGGGATTTGCGGACGAAAAACTGAACGGCAATCGGGCAGGTCAGCGGTCCTCGCGATTGAATTTGCAATACCGGGTCATTTATCTCGTGGATCGCAAAACGGTCATGGTATTTGTTTTGGAAATTACGCCGCACAAGTATTAGGACGGCATGTGAAACGCCCCTCTTCTGAAAATTTTGTCGCCGCCGAGATGCACGCCGCGCTGACCACCGGTGAGGTCATCCGCATGCTTCGCCAGTTCAAGGGATGGACGCAGCAGGAGTTGTCTCGGCGGTCAGGAATTCGTTCAACCAATATCAGCCTGCTGGAAAACCGGAAGGTGGAAATCGGCAAGAAACGCGCCGAGCAGCTCGCCAAAGCCTTCGACGTTCACCCCGCGATCATCATGTTTCCCGAATATGAAGCCAAGGAAATCGGAAAAGCGGCATAGATTGCGCCCCAAAAGGTCTCAAATGGCGTAAACAGGATGGGCCGACGAGCTCCTCGCCGGCCCGGATGCATTTTGCATCATCACCCAATTTACGAATCCGTGGCTGCCCAGAGATTTTTGGTGTCAGACGAGTCGTTGAAGGGATCGAAGCCGTCGGAGGTATGCCATGGAATATTTGTGGCGGCGGCGAAGGAGGGCTCGATGTCAAAAGAGGGTTGGGCCAGTTCATACGCCGGGGCAATGGAGCCGTTGACCATGGGGATGGCCTTGCCTGTGCTGCTGCTGACCGTGATGCTGCCGCCGACAAGAGCGGCGATGACCGTTTGGGCAAATGGGGTTCCGCGGCCGGTCACCAGGTCGTAGCCGACCTTCGCGGAAGTAAGGTTGTTGGAACCGGTCGTGATGTCGTGGAACGCGTTTTGCGCCAGTCGCAGCAAGGTGGGAACCGTTTGCGTCGAGCCGTCGAGAGAGCCGAGTTTTTCCAGAGCGCGGCCCTGATCGGCGATGGCAAGCAAGGCAGCCCATTGAGGCGCGCCGGCGCTGGTGCCGCCGACGGACCACCAGCCCGCGCGGCCGCCGTAGGAGGTGCCGTCGTAGACGGCGAACCCGGTGCCCGCATCGTATGAGACCGCGGGAGCATTGGTGTGCTCGATGGAACTGGTGCCGCCGCTGCTGTTCCTCCAAGCGGTTTCACCGAGGTATTGGCCGGTGCTGCTGGCGGAGAGGACGGTGCCGCCAACGGCCAGGATTTTGGGTGAGGTCGCGGGATAAGCGGCCAGCAGTCCGTTATCGCCGGTGGAGGCGACGAAGCTGACGCCTCCTTTGAGGCCCGATCCGCCGATGTGATTGGCAGGCGTCGTGAAAAAGCTATCGAAGCCCTGTTCGCCGTTGAAATCATTTCCGCCCCAACTCATGGAGACGGCGACAACGCCGTTCTGTTGCCGCGCGTAATTCACGGCATTGAAGAGATCGGTGAAGGCGCTGGACTTGGCCTCGACCAGAAGAATGTGCGCTCCGGGCGCGATGGCGTGGGCCCACTCGACGTCGAGGGCGGTTTCGATCGACCATTGGCCGTTGGTGGAGACCGACCCTTCGGGGGTCGCGATCGACAGAGCGAAATGGCCTGTTGAGTCGTTGTCGCTGATGCCGTAATTCTTGTCGAACGTTCTCAGATCGTTGGAGATCGTGGGAGAGCCGTAGGCGTCGACGATGGCAATGGTTTGCCCCGCGCCGTTGGCGGTGACAGTCGAGCTGCCGGACTTGAACTTGATCTGATTGAACCCATAAGCGGCCAGGACTTCGGAAGGGGTCAGCTCGGAAACGGCGGACAGAAACGTGCGCTGCTCGAGAGATTCCATGAAAACCGGGCTAGAAGATTGGACGCCATCACTGCGTCCCCTTAGGGAACTGTTCACCATCCACCTCCGCAGAACGAAAGCGATTGGCCAGGACGACAAAATCCGGCCGGAAAACGCGATCAGCGAGTACTTGCGAGGAAGCAACGCCTGCGATGGTTCGGGATTAAAGGGATTCGCAAAGCGAATCAAGCAAACAAAACGATCAAAAGCAGAATTTTTTCAGCGCGCGAAATCGACCGAAGTTTCGCAGGGAAACGCGCGGCATGAAATTAGGAAAACTTAACGAGGGCGCGGAGAAGATTTTTTGATGCTCGGCGCGAAAGTTTTCAAAGCTTGGCGCGCGGCGGATCAGTGCTCGGCGCGGACGGGATTTTCGAGCCGGCCGATCTTTTCGATTTCGACGACGACGCGATCGCCGTCCTTCATCCAGAGTGGAGGAGTTCGGCCCATGCCGACGCCATGGGGAGTTCCTGTCAAAATGACCGCGCCGGGGCGGAGGGTCATCGTACTGCTGAGACTGCTGATGAGAGTTCGCACATCGAAGATCATGTCGGCGGTGGTGTGGTCCTGCATCACATGGCCGTTGAGAATGGTCTTGAGGCCCAAGGCATTGGGGTCGGGGATTTCGTCGGCGGTCACGATGCAGGGACCCAGCGGGCAGAATCCGTCAAAACTTTTTCCGCGGGCGAACTGTCCGCCGCCGAGGTTTTTATCGCGTTGCCAGTCGCGGGCGCTGACGTCGTTGGCCACGGTGTAGCCTAAAACGTAATTGAGCGCCTCATCGCGGGAGACATGTTTGGCGGTCTTGGCGATGATGAGGGCGAGCTCGCCCTCATAATCGATCTGGTGCGACAGTTTGGGGATGGGGATCGCGTCGCCGGGGTTATTGAGCGTATTGCTCGCCTTGATGAAGAGCAGCGGGTGCTTGGGGATTTCCGACTTGCTCTCTTCTGCGTGCTGGCGGTAGTTGAGGCCAATGCAAAGGATGTCGGTGGGGATCAGAGGGGCGAGGAGCTTTTCGATGCGGAGGGTTTTGTCCGTGGGGATCAGGCCGGTGAAGAGATCGCCATCGAGGGATTGGGCGGAGGTCGAGTCGATCGGGCGGCCGTGGTGGATTTTTCCGTCGGAGAGAAATCGGATGATTCGCATGGTGGAAGAAAGGTAATGGGAAAGGAGTGGAGTTGGAAGAGATGGTGATTGGCGATTGATGCGTGGTGATTGATGAGGAGCAAGGCTAATTTGGCAAATTGGGTTAAGCGTGTTTAGTGATTCGTAAATTTGATGTTTAATAAATTGTCCAGAATGCTGCCTTTGCACACCGAGAGCGGATTGCCCAACGGAACGGATGGATTAGCTTCGTCAACTGTCTGGGTCGGTAAAGTACGTCGAATTCCAAACGCCTACCGGGAGTCGTTGAATCGACTGTCAAGCGGCTCGAGCTGACAAGGAGTATTGCGACCGTCACTGCCATAATGCGATTGCTGCCATGGCCGCTAAGAAATGCCTGAAGGGATTTGAAGATTGCGGGCTTGTTATTGTGTTTCAGCACTGCATTTCAAACAATTCAATTCCCATCCTCTGCGTAGATCATCCAAAATGGACGGGGCTATTTCCGCGACACGATTAAGATTCGACAATCGTGTTCGCTTCAAATTCCCGATTTCCACTTCGCGTAGCGGTCTCATGGGCGACCGAATTTGATTGCGATTACCCCAAGTGGCTAGCTCGGTAGTCAGGGGTTGACGGCGGCGGGAGCCAGGCTCGCGGGGCGGGTGGTGAGGGTGGTTAAGTGGTCGAGTGTGAAAACGGCAGGGCCGGGGGAGCCGTCGGGGTTCCAGATGTCGGATTCGGGGGCCCAGTACATGACGCCCAGGCCATGGGGAGCCTTTTTTACGGTGTTAACGAGATCGACCATGTATTGGAGGCGACCGTCGGGGGTGGAGGGCCATTTCATGCTGGGGTTGGTGCGCAATCGGGTTCGGCCGTAGCCGGTTTCGACGACGAGGAAATCCTTGTTGTATTTTTTGGCGCACTGGTTGAGGTTTTCCCAGAGCTGGTCGAGGGTGCCATGATTCCATGGGGGATAGAAGCTTTGGGCGATGACATCGTATTCGACGTGGGCGTCATTGAGATGATCGAAGTACCATTGGGTGACTTTCCAATTGGCGCCCTGGTCGATGTGGATAACGATGCGGGGTTGAGTGTCGCCGGAAGCAGATTTCACGCCGCGGATGCCGGCCTTGAGGATGCGGGTGAGGCGGTCGAATTGTTTGGCTTCGTCGTAGGGCTGGGGCGGGGGATATTGGGTGGAGCCGGGGATTTGGACCTGGGCCATGGGCCAAAGGGTGCCGCGGGTGATTTCGTTGCCGACCTGAACCCAATCGGGCATGGCGCCGGCGTCCTTGAGTTGTTTAATGGCATCGGCGGTGTAAGCCTCGACCTGCTTTTCGAGGCTGTCAAAATCGAGGTTTCGCCAAGCGACAGGGATTTCCTGGTGCTGCGGGTCGGCCCAGGTATCGGAGAGATGGATGCACAGGAGAAGCGTGGCGCCGGAGGCTTTGACGCGCTTGGCGAGGGGGATCGCGTTTTCGAGGGTGCTATTGGGGGCGTTGCGTACGGGGGAAACAAAGATGCGGAGGCGAAAGGCGTTCCATCCGTGATTTTCGAGAATGGTGAGCTCGTCGCTGGGCTTGCCGTTTTCCTGATAAGTGCGAGGGCCTCGGCCGCCGCGACCGGGAGCCTCGAGCGCCGAGATGGCGGCGCCGAGGAAGAAATTGGAGGGTTGGGTCGTGGGCTGGGCTGGGGAAGCGGCCCGCATCATGCAGGAGAAAATAACGGCCGCGGCCAGAAATGGGAGGGCGAGGGAACGACGAGAATTTTTCGCTGAATAGAGCGATTGCTCTTCGGGACTTTTCATTGGTGGTTGGCCCTCGTTGAGAGATCAGGAAAGATACATCTGGCCGGCCCAAACGGCAACAAATAGGAAGAAATTCATCCAGGTCAGGGTGCGGTCGAGACGGCGGTGGTCGAAGAGCCAGGCGAAAGCGGGCGGGAGGAAACGCTGGCCGGCGCGCAGGCCGATGCGGAGGGCGGAGAAGAAGATCAGAAGTTGAATGATGGGGAGGGAGAGGAGGGCGAGGATGATCGCCGCGGCGAAGAAGGCGGGGATAAAAGGGAGAGGGGAGCCGTTGTGGGATTTCATCTGATGAGCGGCGGCGATGGGGATGGCCAAAATGATGATGAGGATCAGGGTGCGTTTGAGGAGCTTGCGGAAGCGGATGAAGCGCGGAATCTGGATTTGAATGGCGCGCTGGCGCCGGGTTTGGAACCATTGTGCGAAACGAAGCTTTTGCGGGCGGGTGAGGAGGTTGGCCAGGACGGAGAGGCCGGTGAGGAGCTGGGCGGCCATGAAGATTCGGCGCCACCAGAAGACTTTGAGGCCGAGCCAGAGGATGGCGTGGTCGTCGAAGGGGCCGGAGGTCCAGCGCATGGGGGGATTGTAAGGATTTTTGAATTTTGATTTGAGATTTTTGATTTACGATTTGCGATTGGGGGAGAGGGATGGCGATTCGCCCGTACGTGGCGGCACATGATCGGAAGCTGCCGGCCTCACTGGCGGAGACCGCCGATACGCCGGCGCTGGATAATCCGATGACGGGGAAGGCGTTTGAGCACAAGGTCGAAGGGGATATGGCAACACTGTCGAATTTATCTGATGGGGACAACTGCCTGAGTTACGCTGTAAAGATCAGGAAGTGAACCCTTGATCGCGGTTAGCAATCAGTGGCTAGTGCTCAGTGGAGCACTAACCGCTGGCACCAGAGCCTTATCGCGAATCGCGATTCGATGCCCCATGGTTGCCGGCCTTTGCCTAATACGAGCGACGTCTAGTTTCTCGCTAGCCGAGGGAATCCTTATCTGCCGAGTTGGCAACTGTTTCAAAAAGTGCACTCCAGCCAGCGGACTTAAATTTGGCTTTTTCCCGATGCGCCTTACCAATCCTCTCTCGCAACCCAGCCATCAGAATTCGACGAAATTCACGGGCAATACGCTTTCCGCTGCTATGAGCCTGAGTGACGAATTTTGGCTCTGCCTTAAAACACACAATGACGACATGGGCGTACCATTCAATCAGTTTGGAAGTTATTTCCAATATATTGCCGGTTTTGCTGCTGCCCGATTGGATGAGTTTGTCAAGATCTAGATGAAACATCTCTTGGTTCCGGAATTGGCGCAACCCGGCTGCGTCGTAAGCTGCTTTAAGAGCGTCATACCGGCGAGTTTCTTCATCCTTTTCATTCTTCGTAAAAGTGGTGATGGATTGAAATACTTCATGACACAGTTCAACGGTCAAATTCTTAACTGAATTTTTGCCCCTCTTGGTTTTTGCATGATCCATTACGCGTAGGACTTCAGTGAGCCAGCAATTGTCAACCCCGGCGACAAAAGTACCAAAGACTTCGCGGAAATGTACGTGCCCGAAGCGCCAACAGTGTCTCTGTCGCAGCGCAACCGATGTCTCCCAAAGGCTGGCTATCCACGCGAGCCGTACAGTTAATCCGTTTTCGCCCAGTGGACGCTCTGAAATCTTCAACTGCACAGGGTCACAATAGCCGGTTAGCAATTGCTTTAACGCTGTCATATTCTAGCTTTACGATCTGGACCCATTTTTGTTCTTATTCAATTTTCACGCCGCCTTCACCGTCAACTTCACCTCACTGTATTCGCCACCGCCATCAATGTCGAAAGCCGCGGATTCCCCCGCGCCGATAGCGCCCGATATAGACCCTCTCGCTGAATCGCCGCCGCCTTAGAGACTTTGGCAAACCCGCCCTACACCTCGATAGTGTGCCGATTCGCCCCTTCCGCTCCCCCTCCGCCGACCACTCTTGACCGATCTGCTCCCGCCCCAAAAAGATTTTCCCCCCATAAAACAAAACCCACCTCCTCCGGTGCCCTTTCCAATCGATTCCAAGGACCTCCGCGCGCACCTCCTCTGTATAAAGGTTTCGGGGTGAAAGTTTTGGAATTTTGATCTAACTGCAATTAAACCAATCTCTTGCAAATCAATTCCTAGTTTGAACCTCCGTTTTGCCCCTCCCCCCACCTTTTCCAAAAAAGCCTCTGCCGGCTGGCCCAAAGAGGTCCTCTAGCCACCAACCCTCTGCCTCTTTAAGATTTCGCTCATGCCGCAGCGCGTGACAATCATTGGGGACGGGGCGATGGCGACCGTGTGTTCGATTCTGCTGACGCAGGGTGGGCATGAGGTGACGATGTGGGGGGCGTTTGAGGAATCGATCAACCGGTTGATTCAGAATCGGGAGAATCAGAGGCTCTTGCCGGGGGTGAAATTGCCGCGGAATGTACGATTGACGGCGAATGATGGGGATTGTTTCGCGGGGTGCGATCTGATTTTGTGCGCGGTGCCGACGCAGTACATGCGGGGGGTTTTGCAGCGGTTGGAGAGGCATATGCCGCTGGGCGTGCCGGTGGTGTCGGTGGCGAAGGGGATTGAGAACGAAACGCTGCTGAGGCCGACGGAGATTTTGCGGCAGATTCTGGGGAAGGGGCATGCGCTGGCGGCCCTCTCGGGCCCGAACATCGCGGCGGAGCTGGCGCGGTATCTGCCGGCGACGGCGGTGGCGGCATCGGAGGATGCTGAGCTGGCAAAACTCGTGCAGTCGGTCTTCTCGACGCAGTGGTTTCGGATTTACACCAACACGGATGTGATCGGGACGGAGCTGGCGGGGGCGACGAAAAATGTCGTCGCCATCGCGGCGGGAATTCTGGACGGGCTGGCGGCGGGGAACAATGCAAAAGCGGCGCTGGTGACTCGCGGGCTGGTGGGGATCACGCGATTGGGGGTGGCAATGGGAGCGGTGGGATTGACGTTTTATGGGCTGG
>CAZCKE010000120.1:0-9805 GCA_964499005.1 uncultured Tepidisphaeraceae bacterium | reverse complement strand
GGGTGGAGGATTCTATAGAGCTGAATCCTTGAGGGTCAAGCCAGACGCGGCAGGCCTCTCCCCCCGGAAAATCGCGGAGACGGTATGATCAGCCCCAATGCTAAACACGCTGACAACGGGTCCGTTTCGGGTTCCATTTTTGCTGACGGGCGTTGCCGCGTGCATGACGCGAGCGGCGCGGTATTTGGCGAGGGCATTGGGACTGGCAGGCCGGGGGCTGGGGGCACGGCCGGTGGTTGCGATGGGGCTTTGCCTGATCGTGCCGCTGGCGTTTTACGCGGGGTGGTCATTGAAGATCAGCAAGCCACAGCCGGGAGTGCATGATGAATTCAGCTACCTGCTGGCGGCGGATACATTCACGCATGGCCGGCTGACGAATCCGACACATCCGATGTGGCGGCATTTTGAGACGATTCACGTCATTCAGCGTCCCACGTATATTCCGCCGGGACAGGGGTTGGCATTGGCGTTGGGAGAGGTAATCGCCAAGCGACCGATTGCCGGGGCGTGGCTGAGCAGCGCGGCGGCGTGTGCGGCGATCTTCTGGATGCTGCGAGGATGGATGCCGGGGCGATTGGGCGGTGATCGTGGGATTGCATCCGGAAGCGTTGTACTGGAGCCAGGATTTCTGGGGCGGGTCGGTGGCGTTGTTGGGCGGGGCGCTGGTGATTGGCGCGGCGGCGAGAATTCTGAAAAAGCCCAAGGCGTGGGACGCGATTTTGATGGGAATTGGGATCGCGATATTGGCCAATACGAGGCCGTTTGAGGGGGTGCTGCTGGTTGTGCCGGTACTAGCGTGGATGGGGATTGAGTGGTTGCGAAAAGAGCAGAACCAGCGATCGCTTTGGATCAAGACTATTTTGGTGCCGCTGGGAATTTGCGCGTTCTGCGTGGCGGGTTGGATGGGGTATTACAACTGGCGGGTGACGGGCAACCCGCTGCGCATGCCTTACATGGTTCATGAATCCCAGTATGCGATGGCGCCGGTTTTCCTGTTTCAGAAAGCGCGACCGGAGCCGGTTTATCCGTTTCCGGAAATTCGTGCCCTGCACGCGGTGCAAGAGATGGAGCGATACACGCATGGGCGCGCGGGGATCTTGGCATATGCGAAGGAAAAGTTCACGAGCCTGGGGAATCGGTTTCAGCAGGACACGGCCTTGGCACTGCCGCTGATTGTGCTGCCGTGGGTTATCCGGCGGGATCGGAGATTGAGATTGGCGGCGGTATTGCTGCTGATCTGCGGAGCGGGGGTGGTGATCGAGACGTTCATTCAATCGCATTACCTCGCGCCGCAATTGGGAGCGCTGGTCCTGCTTTTGGTGGGGTCGATGCGATGGCTGAACTGCTGGCAGCGGCGACAGCGGCTGGGACAGGTGCTTTTGTGGTCGGTGCTGCTGATCAGCGCGTTTGGATACGTCAACGCTTATGCCAAGATGGCGCACCCGGATGCGGGAGACCGGCAGTTCAAGGTTCCACGAGCAGAGATTATTGAACGGCTGGATCGGACGCCGGGGGAACATCTGGTGCTGATTCGGGATTTGCCGGACCGGGGATTGGCGGAGTGGGTGGACAATCAAGCCGATATTGATCATGCGAAGATCGTCTGGGCGCATGATATGGGACCGGCGGATAACGCGGAATTGCTGACGTATTTTTCGAATCGGCATGTGTGGCTGCTGGAAGTGGGACAGGGGCCCGGACCGCTGGAGCCGTATCCGACGGACCAAACGATGCCGACGACGAGCACGACGGAGAGCACAAGATGACGCTGGGCCAAATGGCCAATGAAACGATGACGGAGGACAGCCGGGCGGCGGACGCCTCGGCGCCGGAGTTGTCTATTATCATGCCGTGCTTGAACGAGTCGGAGACGCTGGAGACGTGCATTCGCAAGGCGGCGCGATTTCTGGAGGAGAGCGGGATTGCGGGGGAAATTGTGATCGGGGACAACGGATCAACGGATGGGTCGCAGGAGATTGCGCGGCGCTGTGGGGCCCATGTGGTGCCGGTGGCTGTGCGGGGGTATGGGGCGGCGCTGTTTCACGCGACGCTGAACTCGCGGGGGCGATATGTGATTATGGGGGATTCGGACGACAGCTATGACTTCACGGATTTGAAGCCGTTTGTGGAAAAGCTGAGAGAAGGATACGACCTGGTGATGGGGAATCGGTTTGAGGGTGGCATTCGGCCGGAGGCGATGCCGTGGAAAAATCGGTACATCGGCAATCCGATTCTGAGCTCGATCGGGCGGGTATTCTTCCGATGTCCGGCGAAGGATTTTCACTGCGGGTTGCGGGGATACTCACGGCAGGCGTTTGAAAAGATGGACTTGCGGACGACCGGGATGGAATTCGCGTCCGAGATGGTGATCAAGGCGACGCTGCTGGGAATGCGGATCACGGAGGTGCCGACGACGCTATCGAAGGATGGGCGTTCGCGACCGCCGCATTTAAGACCCTGGCGGGACGGGTGGAGGCATTTGAGATTCATGTTGCTGTATAGCCCGCGGTGGCTGTTTTATTACCCGGGACTGATTCTCATGCTGCTGGGGATGATCGGCATGACGGCACTGTGGAGCGGGCCGGTCATCGTGGGGCGCATCAAGCTGGACGTTCACACGCTGGTTTATGCCTCGACGATGGCGTTGATCGGATATCAGGCGGTGCTGTTCAGTGTTTTCAGCAAAGTGTTCGCGGTGAGCGAGGGATTGGTACCGGATAATCCGCGAATGCGGGGGTTTTCAAAATATTTCGGGCTGGAAGTCGGGTTGATTGCGGGGGTGGTTTTGTTGTTTGCCGGGCTGGGGAGTTCCGTATGGGCGGTGCATTATTGGAGTTCGAGGTCGTTTGGAAATCTCGATCCGGAGCAGACGCTTCGGCTGGTGGTGCCGTCGGCGTTTACGATCATGCTGGGATGCCAGACGATATTGGCGAGTTTTTTCCTGAGCGTGCTGGGGCTGAAGGTCAGGCGGCTGGGGCAATTGACCAGGGATGAATAGCCTGCCGGGCCGGTTAAATTTCCATTTCAGTTTTGCAAATCGATGCGTGGGCCTTTACAACCCTATCCGGGTTGACCGGCAAGGAGCGCATCGTGGCTGTCGACAGCGAAATCAAAGAAAAACTCGATCGACTGGGGCAGTTTCTGGATCGGCATGATCTTGATGGGGTTTTCCTGAATCATCGAGCTAATTTTGCTTGGATCACGGGAGGGAAAGACAATTACATTCCGAGCAACTCGCAGAACGGAGTGGCGGGAATCGTGGCGACGCGGCAGGATCGAACGTGCTTCACCAACAGCATCGAAGCGCCGCGGTTTGCTCTGGAGGAATTGGCAGGGTCGGGAATCGAAGTGGTGTCGTATCCGTGGTACGACGGGAAGGCGGGACAGAAAAAGCTGCGCGAGGTGATCGCGGGGCGGAAGATCGCCTCGGATGTTTCGGATCATGGGGAATCCGATCGGCTGGGGGCGGGATTGAAAAAGTTGCCGGATGATTTTTCGCGACTGCGCTGGGCGCTGACGCCGGCGGAGATCGACCGGTATCGCGAAGGGGGCAAGCGGACGAGCGCGGCGATCGAGGCGGCGTGCAAGCGCCTCACGCGCAACATGAGCGAGCATGAAATCGCGGGAGTGCTCGACGAGGAGGTGCGCAACCGGAGCATGATCCCCGTCGTGACGCTGGTCGCCGGGGATGATCGCGTCGAGAAATTCCGCCATCCGATTCCGACTGACCTGAAGGTGGCGCGTTATTGCATGCTGGTGACGTGCGCGTCGTTTGGCGGATTGATTTCGAACATGACGCGGTTTGTGAGCTTTGCTCCGCTCAGCGCCGAACTGAAGCGCAAGCAGCAGGCCGTGTGCAATGTGGATGCGGCGATCAATTTTTCGACGACGCCGGGGAAGACGTTTGGAGAGCTGTTTGGGGTTTTGGAGAAGGCGTACGCGGACAATGGGTTTCCGGGTGAATATGCGAATCATCATCAGGGAGGCTCGACGGGTTATGCGGGGCGAGAGGCGTTTGCCGACCCGACAAATCCGACCGTGGTTCTGGATCATCAGGCCTTTGCGTGGAACCCGTCGGTTACAGGGGTTAAGAGCGAGGATACGATTCTATGCACGGCCCGGGGGATCGAATTTTTGACCACGATGTCGAATGAATGGCCGCGTGTGACGGCAACATTCGGCAATCAGGTGGTTGAAAGGCCGGATATTCTGGTCCGTTAAGCAGCATGGACAACCCGGCAATTTTCAACGCCGAGCAGCGTAATGGATATTGAACCACAGAGGCGTTCGTCCGGATCGGGTGATTCGGGACCGATGTGGCGTGCGGCTCGGAGGTCCTTATGCGAAAGATCATGATCTGCGTGTTGACGGCGGTTTTGGGCCTGACGGTGATTCCGGCAAATTCGGCCAGCGCGGCGAAAGTGGGCCATCATCCGAAAGCGGCGAATCTTCATAAGCATCACCACAAGCATCATCATCACAAGAAGTGATGGCAGGCCGGAATTTTTGATTGGCAATTTGCGGTTTGCGGTTGGCATGGGATACGACGCCAATCGCAAATCGCGTTTTATTTTGGGGTCAAATCAAGTCGTGTAATTCGCTGAGCGAAGCGATGGCGTAGCGGGGCGCGGGGTGGTTCGTCGGCCAATCGAAGATGTCGCGAAGCCAGATGGATTTGATGCCAAGCTGGGCGGGAGCGATCACATCGTTCATGGGATTGTCGCCGATGAAGACGGTTTCAAAGGGCGGGATTTTCATCTGCTCCAAGGCGATCTGATAAATGCGCGCATCAGGTTTTTTGAAGCCGACGGTTTCGGAAACGATGATACAGGAAAGAAGAGGGCGGATTTTCAGGGCGTCGATCTTGGCGTTCTGCATCATGGTCGAGCCGTTGGTGACGACGCCGATTTTGGCGTCGCGGGAACGGCAGTGGTGCATGGCGACGATGGCGCCGGATCGCTCGGCGGTGCAGCGCGGGAAATATTTGGCCCAGAATGAGGCCAATTGATCGACAGTCGGGCGTTGGTTCCAGGGGATCGTTTCGGTCAGTTCCTGGAAGAATTCCTCCTTGGGCCGATAGCCGTTCTGATCGGCGTTCCGCATGCAATCGCGGAGTTGCTGAGCCGGGCGCGCGTCGAGACGAGAGGCGAATTTGCGGGCCAATTGGGCGGCAACCAATTCCATGGAGCGGACGCGATCGGTCAGGGTGTGATCCAGGTCGAAAAGGACGGCCTTTGGAGCGAGGGGTTGGGGCATGAGCAGGCGATGTCCAGGCGGATCAGTTCATGGCACAGGGGCCGGGACCGCCGCAACGGCCGCACATGGGAGCATCGGAAGAAGGGGAGGATTTCGCGGAAGCCGCGCCTACGGCAAAGACGCTGAGGGAGCGGGAGGTCTTTTTGGAGCCGCAGTCGGGGCATTTGACGACGCCGGCGGAGGACATGGATTTGACGAGCTGCTCGAAGCGATTTTTGCAGGATTCGCACGTGTATTCGTAGATCGGCACGGAAGACTCCTTGAACGGCATTATATGCGTTTCACATCGGCGTGTAGAGCGCCGGCCGTCCAGCGGGCTGAGAGATGGAGTTGGCCGTTGAGCAACGCCAGAAGCGAGTCCCCCACCGCCGCCTTTCGCCAGCCACGGAGCACGCGCAGGTCGGAGATCGTTTGGCCGTTGACGGCACAGCGGTAAAGCTCACCGATTTCCTGTCGGCTGGTGACGAGATTGGGATCGATCTGCCGGCCGGCGCAAATGCATTGGGCCGCGAAGAACAGTGCATCGGCGCGGAATTTTTCAGCGGGCGGGGGCTCCTGATGGCGTTCGGTCGGAAGTTGGTCGGGGGGCAATGCCAGCGCCTGTTGGGTTACATCGACAATGGCTTGGCCGTGATTGGCTTCGACGGGGCGAGGCAGTCCGCGAACACGATGCAATTGATCGACCGATTGGATCGGCGAGCGGGCCAGGTCCAGGAGGATTTCGTCCTTGAGCATCGATCGGGGGGGAACATCTTCCTGGCGCGCGGCGCGATCGCGCCAACGCGCTAATTCACGCAATACGGCCAGACCAGAAGACGGCAGGGATGAAGCGCCGCGGATCTTCATGTATTGGCTGTCGGGGTCGAAGACGTAGAGGGCGGGGTCAGACAGGGCGTTGGATTCCTCGGCGGCCCAGGCGGTATGCCCCAATTCGTTGAGTTGTTTGCCGATCTCGTGACGAACGGCGGGCAAGAATCGGACGTCGTCGGCCGCATAGCGCAATTGGGAATCGGAGAGAGGGCGATGGTCCCATTGGGTGAACGTCAGGCCCTTGCCGAGCTTGGCGCCTACCAATGCCATGACGAGCTTGGAGAGGGAAAGCGGATAACCCATGCCGATGAATCCGGCGGCGGCCTGGGTATCAATCAGGTTGGCCGGCGGTTTGTTGATCGCGCGGAAGACGGGCTCGACATCCTGCTGACCGGCGTGAACAATTTTTTCAATCGATGGGTCAGCGACCAATTCCCAAAATGGAGTCAGATCGAGCGCGGCCAATGGGTCGATCAATGCCACGCGCTTGCTGGATGCCGCCTGGATCAGGCAGAGCCGGGGGACGTACGTCAGCTCGCCGATGAATTCACTGTCGTAAGCGAATGATCCGGAAGCACGAAGTTCGGCGAGAACTTCCAGGAGCCTGTCCTGGGTGGTCACCAGCAGCGGCGCATCATGGCAGACGAGCGGATGATGAACGCGGGAAGAGGAGGCCGTGGGAGAATGGGCATGTGCGTGGGCATGGCTTTGCGAGCGATGGGTGAATCGCGGCGCGCGGGAGCGCCGCCCGTGATGGGTCGAATCCCCTCCGGATGGCATGGCCAACAGCCTATATGATCGGCGCAGTTTAACAAGCGGCAAGCTCTTCTGGATTTTACGGTTGCAGCAAAATTGTGAGTCGCCAAGCGAATTGAGGGGCGGCGATTAAGGTCGTATCGCGGAATTTCGATAGATTCTAAAGAATGCCGACCGCCATGGCCGAAAAAGCTGGCACCCCGCATCGGTTTTGCCGTCGCAAAACCATTCCGAACAGGACCGATTTGCAGCGCCGAAACTTCGAGATTATTGTGGCTTGGCGTTGTAAGCAGCGATATGATTTGTGCCCGCCAGTGCAGGGCAAGCGGTTGGAAGGAGCAGTGCCATGAATCTTACTTACGCGGTGGATCGTCTTCTTGAAGCCGGCTGGCTTCCGATGGAGCAGGACAATGATCTGGAGCGCCTGCCGGACGGGCGGAGCTATCCTTCACTGTTTGCGATTCAGCGGGAGTTCTCGCGGGCGGGGCTTGAACTGTCGGTGAAGCACAATCTGATTTTCAACTGTTACCGGGCGACGTGGGCTCCGGTGGGCGAGCCGCTGGATCCCGGCCACGCGGCCGATGAGCGGCATGGGACCGTGGTCGGGTCATGCGAGCGCGAGGCGGCAGTTTTTGCGCTAGCTCAATTGAAGGCAGCGCAGGCTGAGAGCCAACTGGCGACGGCCTGAACTTTCATCAAAACATTGAATCAAAGAAAGAGCCCCGCGTGGTCGCGCGGGGCTCGTTGCATTCAACAAATCGATGCGAGCGGCGTTAGACGGCCGCGGGTTCGAGAAGCTGGTTCCACTTGCGGCCGGTGCGGCCCTTCCAGGCGCCCTTGTGATAGGCGTAGCCGGCGATCAGCGGCAGGGCCAGCGTTGCTTCGCTGTAGACCATCTGCTCGTAGACCGTGTCGACCTTGCCCCAACTGCTGGCTTCCTTGAGCGTGCTGCTGGAGAGGGCGCCGTCGCGGACGTCGGCGACGGTGACTTGCACAGCATACTTGTGCATCGGAGCGTCGTGGCCGAGGAATTCGGCACAGACGACGATGTCCTGCGTGAAGTTTTTCGGAACGCCGCCGCCCATCATGATGAGGCCGGTTGTGGGGTTCTTGATCTTGAGTTGGGTCAATTCGTAGAAATCCTTGCCGCTGTCGTGAGTGGATCGGGGTGAATCGCCACGAGCGACGGCATGAGCGACGAGACCGAAGCCGGCCGAACAGTCGCTGAACGCCGGGCAGAAGATCGGCACGTCGCGGCGATAGGCTTCGTACACGAGGCTGTCGGCGCACTTGGGGCCGCCGTTCTTGTCGAGGTATTCGCCCATGGCGCGGACGAATTCGCGGCTGCTGTGGGGACCGGGCTCCATCTCGTCGAAAATTTTCTGGGTGGTTTCGTCGCAGATGCGGAGTTCTTCCTCATCGATGAGGGTATCGTAGATGCGGTCCAGAGCGTGCTCGCGGAGTTCGCCGTCGAAGAGGCCGCTCTTGAGCTTGTCTTCGGCGATGTAGTGGCGGAAGCCGAGGGCTTCAAAGAAATCCTGATCGACGATGTTGGCGCCGGTGGAGACGACGGCATCGACCATGTTGTTGCGAACCATGTCGACGAAGATTTTTTTCAGGCCGGCGCTGATGAGAGAGCCTGCGAGGGTCAGGATGATGCCGCACTGGCGATCGCGGAGCATGCGGTCGTAGATGTCGGCGGCGCGATGGAGGTCGCGGGCGCTGTAGGCCATCTGGCGCATGGAGTCGACGATTCCGACGACGCCGGGGTTTTGGGTGATATCGATGTGCTCGATGGTTCCCTGGGAGAGGAAATCCTTCTTGGTGGCAGCACCCGATTGGGAGGCCTTAAGAGGTTTTACGTTCATGTTACCGCTGGACATTGCATTGCCTTTCAGGGCGCGAGGCCCCAAAAAAAAGAAAAGCCACCGCAGGCTGCTACGGTGTGCTCCACACGAATCGGGAACACCCGCCATTGCAGGCCGAGGTGGCTTTAACGTTCGATATTCTGCGCCAATAGGTACGGCGGCGTCAAGAAAAAGTTCGTTGCGTTTGTGAAAATTAATATGAGGCGTCAGTCGCGGTATCCGCCGCCTCCGCCGCCGCGATTTCCACCGCGATCACCGCCACGACCTCGATCACCACCGCCGCGACCGCCCCCCCGGTCGCCGCCGCGGCCTCGATCGCCACCACGACCTCGATCACCGCCGTAGCCGCCACGATCACCGCCCTGATTGCGCTCATCGCCCTGATCGCCGGCGGGAGCGCCGACGGGCTCAGGGTCGCTGAGGCCTTCTTCTTTCATGGCGGCTTTTCGGCTCAATTTGATGCGGCCCTGATCGTCGATCAGGATCACCTTCACGCGCACCTCATCGCCGATGTTGACGAAGTCGGTGACGTTTTGGACGTAGCGATCGGACAATTCCGAAACGTGACAGAGGCCGTCGGTTTCGGGCGCGATTTCGACGAAGGCGCCAAATTCCTTGATGCTGACGACTCTGCCGGCGTAGATTTTGCCGACTTTGACTTCGGCGGTGATCGCTTCGACAAGATCGCGGGCCTTTTCCGCGGAGGCGCCATCGACGGAGCTGATGAAGACGGTGCCGTCGTCCTCGATGTCGATTTGAGCGCCGGTTTCTTCCTGGAGTTTCTTGATATTCTTGCCGCCGGGGCCAATGAGCTTGCCGATCTTCTCGGGATCGATTTTGACGGTGAGCAGCCGCGGGGCGTACTTGCTGATCTCCGGGCGCGGGGCCGGGAGGACGGCAGCCATCTTGTCGAGGATGGTCATACGGGCCTCGCGGGCGCGATGAAGCGTCTCGCGGATGATTTTGTGATCGATGCCTTCGATCTTGATGTCCATCTGGATGGCGGTGACGCCTTCACGGGTGCCGCAGACTTTGAAGTCCATGTCGCCGAAATGATCTTCCTCGCCGATGATGTCGGTGAGGAGTGCGGTGCGATCGCCTTCCTTGACGAGGCC
>CAZCKE010000119.1:0-9838 GCA_964499005.1 uncultured Tepidisphaeraceae bacterium | reverse complement strand
TTCGACCAGCAGATGTTTGCCCGCCTCCGCCGCCGCGATCGCCCATTGGCAATGCATCGGATGGGGCGTCGCGATGTAAACCGCCTGGACGTTCTTGTCGGCCAAAAGCGCTTCGTAACTGGCATGCCGTGTGGGGATGTTGAGTTCCGCGCCGAACTTCTCGGATTTTTCACTCGAACGGCTCCCGACCGCCACCACCTGGCCGCTGCTGCTGCGCGCCACTCCCTTGGCAAATGTCCGCGCGATCGATCCCGCCCCCAGAATTCCCCAGTTCAATTTGTCACTCATGTCTCGTTTATTCCTTGGTTATACGGAGCGGAAAAGAATAGAGCCCGGCGGCAGGGGTGTCCAATGTTTCAGCGGCTCTTTTTCCCGTCGGGAAAATAAAAAAGGAGCGGATCGGCGGATCCGCTCCTGCGTTCGGTCGATCGTGGGTGCGCCGACCGAAATATTCCGTAAAACTCGAAGTGCTCTTGGATTATCCCAGCGCTCGGCTGTGCTCTTCAAGGCGCTGAAGCAATTCGGAGGCCTCTTCCTCCCGCTCGCCGGTGTGGCTGCTCCAAATCAGCGGCTCATTGCGCTGCAGGGCTCGCTCGATCCTTCGGCAGGCGCTGATGACCGTGCTGTGGTTCCGCTTGCCCATCTTCATGCCGATTTCCGGGAAGGAGAGCTTGGCGGTTTTGCGCACCAGATACATCGCCACGCTGCGCGCCAGGCTGATCGTCCGTTGCCTCCGCCCCGACATCAGGTCCTTGTGCTCCAGGCCGAAATAATCGCAGACGGATTGAAGAATATTGTCCGGCCTCACCGGCGCGACCATCTGGCGGTCCAGATCGCCCAGCGCTTCCTGGGTCATGATCACATCTGGCGTTTTGTTGCTCAGGGCCACATGCGCGGCAATGCGGGTGATCGCCCCTTCCAGCTCGCGCACGTTTTGCGTGACGCGCCGCGCGATCCAGCCGACGACTTCCTCCGGCAGACAGACCCCCGACCGCAGTGAAAGACTGCGCAGAATTTCGCATCGTGTCGCGTAGTTGGGCGGATCGATCCGCACCACCATCCCGCTGACAAACCGGTTGATCAGCGACTCGCCGAATTCCTCGATCATCTTGGGATGGCTGTCGCTGGCCATCACGACCTGACGCCCCATCGCCTCGATGGCGTTAAACGTGTGAAGGAATTCTTCCTGCGTCGCTTTCTTGCCGCCCAGGAAATGCACGTCGTCGATCACCAGCAAATCGAGGTCGCGCATCTTCCGGCGGAAGACGTCCAGCTTATTGGCCCGCAATGAAGTGAGAAATTCGTTGGTGAATTCTTCGCCGGTGAGATACGTCCAGCGCTTGGTGGGATGGTGCTGGATGAATCGCTTGCACAGCCCTTGCAGTAGATGGGTTTTGCCCAGGCCGCATCCGCCGTGAATGAACAGGGGGTTGTACTGCGCGCCGGGAAATTCGGCGACGTAAAGAGCGGTGTTATAGGCAAGTTGATTGCTTTGGCCGACGACGAACGTTTCGATGTCATGCCTCAAGCGGGGCTTGGCCGCGTCGCGGTCGAGCATCGAAGCAGGCGCTCGGCTGACGCCGGCTTCCACCATCACCGGCAATGCTTTGCCGATAGTCGTGCTGGCGGCCGCGGCCGCGGCGGACTCGGCGGCCAATTCCGATTCGATCCGGGCCCGCATCGACGCCGGCTTGACCACGCCATTGAGCGGAGCGCGCATCGGGATCGGCGGCGCTGTGAAAGCCACAGGGTCGCGCGATTTTCCGTTGGCGGGTTTTTCTGCCGGGGCGTCGCTCGAATCGACTTTAAAGAGTTGAGGCACCACGCTGAACCGCACTGCCAGCGAGCAGCCGAGGACTTCGTGGGCCGCTTCCTGGATGGGGCGGCTGAAATGAGAACCGATCCATTCGCTGATGAAATCGTTGGGGACGGCGATCTCCAGGCCGTCCTGCTTTAAGTCCAATCGCGTTGAGTTGTTGAACCAGACATGAAATCGTTGCTGTCCTACTCGCTGGGCGATCGCCGTTGCCAGCCTCGCCAATTGCGGGTCGTGCGCGCTGATGCAGCTCACGTCTGCTCCTTCCATGAATTTCCCGCCGCGCGGCGAAGCGAATAACAGGCTCCAACCGCCGGTATTTTCGGACTTCTCATCTCCGGAAGTTCCGGAGGGCTCATGGCGATAAGGAACTCATGGCCGCACCAGAGCTTGACGTGGAACACGTCTCCTCCGCGCGGCGCGCAGCGTCCCTGTCGCTGGCGTCCTGCCTTTCAAATACCTTCCTTGGGAATCGCTTCCGTTCGATGGGTTCCTCGGGATGAGGATCCGACCCCTCTCATCCCCTCGAGCTGTATTCCGCCACAGCTCCGCAAGGCACATAAGGCCTTAATCATCCCTGAAGCGAATCAAAAAATAGTCTGTACTGCCTGTGCTGGCAAGAAGTTCTTTTAGGAATTTTCCATCCACAGCGACAGAACCATCGGTAAGGCGGGCTCTATTGCAATAAAAAAAAGTTTTTTCTACCTGCGATCCACCGGATTATCGGTCCTGTGGGCAACGTGTGGATAAAAAGAGAGGGGGGAAATTGAAAACCAGAAATCCGAACAATGCTAAAAGCCCCAATGACAAATGGGCGGTTTTTATTCCTGGTTTCAGATTATCTCAGGTCCCTGATCATCGCCACTTTGGCGGCCAGCCGTTGCAATCCATATCGGTAGTAGAGCCGCAGCGCCGGTGTATTGATCGAGTCGACCGCCAGCGTTAACCGGCGTCGTCCCGTGCCGGCCAGAAGCTGCATGGCCCGCTGCATCAGCACGTCTCCAAAACCCCGGCCGCGCGCGGCAGGGACCAATCCAAGGTAAACCAATTCCAGGGCATCGGAATGAGGAATGGAACTCAGCAGCAGCACGCCTAAAGGGTTATTGTTTTCGCACAAGATCTGCCAAAGGTCTGGAACAAAGTCTCCCGTGGCCTTATGCCCGGCGATGACATCTTCGATATCGCGCTTCCCATTGAGGGCGGGGCAATCCAGGCTATTTCGGTAAGATTCCGAAATCGTTTGTGCCAGCAACATGTGATTGGCCGGCGAATAGGCTTGATAGCTCAATGCAGGCCTTGGAGCAGGTTTCATCCCGCGCGGCGCTGGGCCTTGAAGGTAAATGAGTTCGGCAATCCGGACAAAGTGATGGTCCGCGAAAAAAGCTTGGGCGCTGGTTTCGGTCGCCTCCAGCAGCACTTGCGCCAGATGAATGTCGCGCTGGGCGTAGTAGTGGCAGACGGATTCAAGAAGCATCTGGGCCACAGCCGCCATCGCGGGCGGGCTTTGCGAGGGGATGAAGAGGAGCATCGTACGGCCGGGGCTGATGACCGGCAGAAGAGCGTGGATCAGCCGCTGGCTGTCTCTGGCGACCCACAGGGCACGGACATCGATCCGGCGTTGGTCGGCAAAATGGAGAAACTCTCCGACTTGTGCGCTGGTGGCCGCCCGCCCGCTGCTGCCAAGGACAATGGCTAAGCCGGGCTGGATTTCACCCGCCGAGGCGGGCCCCACGGAGAAATCGCCCCCCGGCGGCGGGGCGTCTGTACCGCCAAGAAGATTTGACATCCAAGACACCGACCGTAAGAATAATCTCATCGCGTCCAAGGGCAATCTTTACTTTGGCGCAGGCCCCCACGCAGCCCTCTGGACCGGGAATCTTCCCCGGATATTGCCATGAAAAAACTGTACTCGCTCCCCTCGCTCGCTGCCGCTGTCTGTCTGTTGGCCTGCGCCCTCCCAACCCGCGGCGACTTCCCGGAGCCCAGCCCCTTCCCAGTGTCATGGGAACTGACGCTGACCTATCAGAAACCCAAGCGCATCGTCGTCCAGGCGCCGGGCGATTCCAACCCGTTCGCGTATTGGTATGTCACTTATCATGTCGTCAACAACACCGACCGCGACAAAGTGATCTTCTATCCGACCATCGAAATGGAGACGCAGGGCGGCGATTTGATTCGCAGCGACAATGGGGTCAAGCCCGCGGTATTCGATGCCATCAAAAAGCACGAGGGCCTCAAATACCTCATGAACGCCAACCAGATCGGCGGCGAGCTCCGCCATGGCGAGGACGAATCCCGTGACGGCGTCGCGATCTGGCCCGAACCGGCCCTGCAAATGGGGACATTTAGCGTTTACCTCACCGGCTTCTGGGGCGAGACCAAAACGATCAAGGTTGGGGACAAAGACGTGACGCTTCATAAGACCCTGCAATTGACCTATCACCTGAATTCCGATGCCAGCCATCCGGGCGAGGGCCAGCTCATCGATAAGGGTTCGGAATACATCATGCGGTGAGGCTGTATAGCCGCCGACTTGTCATCAGGACGACAATCCAGTAGATTTCTCCGCCCCCGCCATGGTGCGGAGGGCGGTTTTTCCAGAACGCTTTAGGTGATTTATGGCACATAAGAAGGGCCAGGGGTCGTCGAGTAACGGGCGCGACAGCAATCCGCAGTACCGCGGGGTCAAGGCGTACGGCGGTCAATTCGTCACGGCAGGCTCGATCATCGTCCGCCAGCGCGGCACCAAGTTCCGCCCCGGCTTTAACGTCGGCATCGGCAGCGACGACACGCTTTTTGCCCTGCAGGACGGAAAGGTCGAATTCCAGGGCCGGCGGATTCACATCCGCACCGAAGCGGCAGCCGCGGCGGCGAACTAAAATCCGCCGTTGCTCGATCACGTTGTTTCCTGTCCAGGCGGGAGCACCGCCATGTCCCGACTTAAGAACCTCAATTCGCATCAGAAAGCCGCCCGGCGACGCGGGGAATGCCGCGTGAACACGCCGGAGGTGACGCGGCTCGTCACCATGGCAAACAGTGACGACGCCGATCAGCGCCTGACGGCCGCGCAGTTCCTGTGCCCATGCCACGTGCGGACGCGAAACGCTGAGGCATCGGCAGCGCTGCGAAAGTTGATGGAAGATGCGGACCTCCGCGTGCGCCGCGCCGCGTGGCATACCCTGGAAGACGGCGGCGGCGGTGACGATCCGGCGATTCAGGCCCTGGCCGACAAAATCTGGACCGGCGAATCCGACCGGACGATCCGCTGGCTGATCGAAAAAGTTTGTGGATCGCGCGTGCGGCGGCAACGCCTGGCGGACCGGGCCGCATCGCTGCCGGCGCCTCGGCGACGGGGCAAATGCGATTTTTGCGGCCGGACCGGTGTCATGGTTCGAGAACAATTTGACCGGTCGATACCGGACGATGAAGGCTCGCGGCCGGCGCGCATTTGCGAGAGTTGCGGCAAAGTTTAACCCATGTTTGTCGATGAAGCGGTCATTGCGGTCAAAGCGGGCGACGGAGGAGATGGGTGCGTCTCCTTTCGGCGCGAGAAGTACATTCCCAAAGGCGGACCCGACGGCGGGGACGGTGGGGACGGCGGCAGCGTCGTGCTCGTCGCGGACGTCAACAAGGACACGCTGCTGGATTTCTCTGGACGGCATCACTGGAAGGCCAAGCGCGGCGAGGCCGGCATGGGCAAAAAGATGGCCGGGCTCAGCGGGGACGATCTGATCATCCAGGTTCCGCCGGGCACGCTGGTGTACGACGCGGAGCATCAATTGCTGTTGGCGGATCTGGACGGGCCCGAGAAGCGGGTGGTGGTCGCCAGGGGGGGCAAGGGCGGAAGGGGGAACTGGCATTTCAAGAACGCGGTGAATCAGGCGCCGCGCTACGCCGAGCCGGGTACGGAAGGGCAGGAGCGGCGGCTGAAATTGGAATTGAAGTTGATCGCGGATGTCGGCCTGGTGGGGATGCCGAATGCGGGCAAGAGCACGTTGCTGCGGGCGATCTCCGCCGCGCGGCCGAAGGTGGCGGATTACCCGTTTACGACGCTGGACCCGCAGTTGGGGATCGTGGAGCTGGATGCCGACCGGCGGATTGTCGTCGCGGACATCCCGGGGTTAATCGAGGGCGCCCAGCACGGGGCGGGGCTGGGGCACGCGTTTTTGAAGCACATCGAGAGGACCAAGATCATCGTGCATCTGCTGGATCTGTATCCGATGGATGACTCCGACCCGGCGGAGAACTACCGCACGATCCGGCGCGAGCTGGAAGCGTTCAGCCCGGCGCTGGCGCAAAAGCGGGAAATCATCGCGGCCAATAAGATGGACCTGGCGATCGACGATGAGGCGATCGACAAGCTGCGGGGTGATCTGCCGGGCAGGCAGATTTTTCCGATCAGCGGCGTGAGCCGCCAGGGAGTGGAGAAGCTGCTGGATGTGCTGTGGAGGATTCTGCAGGAGATCAAGGAGGATCAGCCGGCGAGGGCATGAGACAGAATGGGGCGCTTTGAGGCGCTTTTGGGGATTGGGCTAGTGTATGCTAGTTTGTGGCGTTTCTATAACCGGAGTTTGGGGTGGGGATTACCATTGTTTTTGAATGTCGGGCGGATGAGACGCGGCTGAGTGCGCTTCATTGGGTTGTTGAGTACTCAATAAATTTTGCGTGCGCAGAAATTCTCATCGCGGGGAGCGTGTTTGTTGGCGGTTGAGTAGCGCTTGTGAAAAGGGCAATCGTTGGATGAGCGTTGGCGGCTTGACCTATCAAGGCCGGCGGCGGAATCGAGAGAGCAGGGGACGTAGCAGCGTGCCAAACAATCCCAGATGCTTGACGACCAGCAGAAGAACCATGCCTAACATAGCGGCAGCCGGCAAGGCCGCGTGCGACCAGCCGTAATACAGGAAGATTCCGTGACCGGCGATAAGTGCGAACGACATCATCATGAGCATCCCGAAGCGCGCAAGATGGCGAGTGTGTTTTGTCATGGGCTTCATCCGCTGGGTTGATCATGGGCCTTGAACTTTGGCAAGGACGAATTGCAAATCCCGAAATCCCACCGCGCCGCTGTCTGCGATGTTCAAACCCGCTTCGTTCAGGATCGCTATGATCTCGTCGAGTTTGACGTGACCGTGGCGGCGGTGAAGATGAGATAGAATGCTTTGTTTCGGGGCGGGCGATGCGAAATCAACAGCCAATACTCGTCCGCCGGGCTTCAGAACCCGACGCATCTCGCGAGCGCACGGTTGGCGGGCGTTTCGGGGCAGATGATGAAGCATCAGTGTGTTTAGCACGACATCGAAACTCGCGTCCGAAAAGGGGAGCGCCTGGGCGATCCCATCCTTAAAAGAGACATCGACGTTGGCCTTACGCGCTTTCTTGATTGCCTTGGCAACCATTTGCTGGGACGCGTCGATTCCGTAGACCAGCGCGGCTGGTCCAACACGTTGCTTGGCGGCGATGGCAAGAGTGCCGGTTCCGCAGCCAACATCCAGGACCGACTCGCCGGGGCGTAATCGCGCCAGGCCGAGCAGTTTCTCGCGAAAGGCGCGTTCACGGCCGCGAGTGAACAGCCAGGCGAGGAGATCGTAGCGAGCAGGCGAGTGCAGGATCATTCCGACGACGGGCGTTGAATTTCGATCTGCCATCCTTATCCTCTTCATTTTTCGGACAAAAGTACGAAAGCGGACAATTGTTTTGTTTTCAGTATAAGCCGGGTCGAACGGCGACTTGAAGAACAGCATCTGCCATGGTGTTCGATAGCGGACAAGAAAGGCGTTTTATCCGGTTTAGAGCATGTTTCAGGCAAATGAGAGGCGACCGTGGCACTTACAGAGAGACGGGTAAAAGACCGGCGGATTCAAAAGACAAAAGATCTCCTGCATGAGGCGCTGGCATCACTCATCCGTGAGAAGGACTACGACTCGATCGTGGTAAAGGAGGTCTTAAATCGCGCCAATGTCGGCCGATCGACTTTTTACGCGCACTTCCGGGACAAGGATGATCTGCTGGTCAGCAGCATCCACCACCTGCTGGTCGCACCTCGATTGAAGAAGGTTCCGCTGTCGGCAAAGCCATACGAAAAAATGATTTGGTTCAGCCTGCCGATTTTCGAGCACATCGATGAGCACCGACGGTCGGGGCAGGCAAAAATCGGTACCCGCGGGCGGGCCATCATTCACGAACATCTGCGGCAGGTGCTGGCCGAGCTGATCGTGGATGAGGCCGGAAAAGCCTTTCAACGCCGGCGCAAGTCCGCGCGGGCGATTCCGCCCGATCTTCTGGTTCAGTATGTGGCCTCGACATTCATTCTCGTTTTGAATTGGTGGGTAGAGAGCAGCATGCTTGGCCCTTTGGAAATGAATGACTTGTTCCGCGCGTTGGTTCTTCCGACACTGGCCGCAACCTGGGAGTGACTGTCGGCGCGTGGGCAGAGCACTTCGCACGGAGATTGCCGTTGCTCTAGGATCGGAGGCGCGATCGTGGCGAAGGGCGTTTGTGTAAGGTGGCCAGCAGGGGTTTGACATTCAATTGGACTTTGTGTGCGTTAACGATGGCGGCGATGAGGCCGGGGAAGCGGGATTGGATTTCGGCGCAGCGGGATGTGTTGTGCATTTGGACGCCGAGGCGTTGGCTGCGGATGAGGCCGGCCTCGCGGAGGGCCTTGAAATGCTGGGAGAGGGTGGATTTGGGGATGTTCTGCTCGCGGAAGTGCAGGAAATGGGAACAGGTCTGGGGGCAGGCGGAGCCGACGATTTGGGCGTAGATGGCGACGCGGACGGGGTCGGAGAGGGCGTGGAGGATCCCCTCGACGGTGATATCGTCGATGGAGGGGTGGAAAAGGGGTTTCATTGATCAAAATCGTAGCACGATTTGACTTGCAGTTCTATAGTTCTAGTATCCTGAACAATGGGACTATAGGCCGCCGGATTGTATCGGCGGAGGTCCGAGTCGAACGGTTTTTTTGAATGGGTTTTTGAAAGGAGCGTCGTATGGGAAAGCTGACCGGAAAAGTGGCGATCGTAACGGGGGCATCGAAGGGGATTGGAGCGGGGATCGCCAGGGCGCTGGGAGCCCAAGGGGCGTCGGTGGTGGTCAATTATGCATCCAGCAAATCGGGAGCGGATACGGTCGTCTCGGCAATCACATCGGCGGGAGGGAAGGCAATCGCGGTTGGAGGCGACGTCTCGACGAAATCTGGCGCGGAAGGGATCGTGGTGGTGGCGATCCGGCAGTTTGGCCGCCTGGATATTCTGGTGAACAACTCGGGGATCTATGAATTTGCGCCGATCGGGGACGCAACTGAGGAACAGTTTCACCGGATGTTCAACATCAATGTGCTGGGGCCGGTGCTGGTGACACAGGCTGCGCTGAGGCATATGAAGGAGGGCGGAAGCATCATCAACATTGGGTCGGGGGTGAGCCGGATCACGCCGGCGAACTCGACGGTGTACACGGCGACGAAAGGGGCGTTGGATGCGCTGACGGGTGTATGGGCGCGGGAACTGGGGCCGCGGAAGATCCGGGTGAACTCGATCAACCCGGGATTGGTGGAGACGGAGGGGACGCATGCGCAGGGGTTTGTGGGAGGGGATTTTGAGAAGTGGGCGGTGGCGCAGACGCCGCTGGGGCGGCGAGGGCAGGTCGAGGACATCGCGCCAGTGGCGGTGTTTCTGGCGTCGGAGGATTCGGGGTGGCTGACGGGGGAGCAGCTATTGGCGACGGGGGGGATGAGGTGATTGGGGAGATTTTTGAATTTTGATTTGCGATTGACAAAAGAAGAACCGCGAAGGCGCAAAGGATTCGAATTTAGAGTTGGGAAATGCTTTTGTGATGTGGCGCGTTTTCCGGGCTCGCGCGTTGGGGCGGGCGGTTTAAATGCGAATTCGAATGCGCAGACCGAAGGGGGGGGGGGGGAGGCAAACAAGGATCAAAAATTTTCTTCCCCCCTCCTCGGGCCTCCCTCCACCCCTCTTCCCATTCCCCCCACCGCTGCCTGTGCAGACGTGGATATATAAGAAAGAT
>CAZCKE010000118.1:0-9870 GCA_964499005.1 uncultured Tepidisphaeraceae bacterium | reverse complement strand
AAAACACCTGGAAAGACTAACATTGAACTTGGTATGATTTCGGGGGGAAGGTCAAAGTTCATAAACGGCTCTAAACAATTGAAATACGTCGTGAGGGCCGGCAAGCCGGAAGAATTACGCAGAGAATTGGAAAAGGTCGGTTCGAACCTGACGGTTCGAGACAAGTCGCTCCACTGGTTGCCCCGCGATGCGTGGCAACTCGTTGTAGATCAAGGTTCTTTTGCCCAACCCGACATCGCGCCGCCTATCGGCGGCGCGACGCGTGCTGGTGAAACTCGCCTTAATCCGCTGAAGTGGAGCCGACCGGGCTCGAACCGGCAACCCCCACGTTGCAAACGTGGTGCTCTCCCAATTGAGCTACGGCCCCGAATTTGAGCGGCTTATAAGCCGCTCAAATACAGTCTATCGGACGCCCATCAATACTTCCATCGTCAATTGATCCAGCCTCTCATAATGCAACGGCGCCGTCGCCAATTCCTCTCGGTTCAGCGGAGCGGCCAGCAGCTTCTTGGCGTTTTCGCTGCTGTACTTGACCGTCAGCTTCGACGTCGCGGAGTCCTGCACGTTGATCTGTTTGATCAATCGCTGGATATCCGCGTCGGCGTTCCAGCGCTGGGCTTTTTCCTTCAGGATCATGTAGGTCCGCATGCACCCGCTGGCAAAATTCTTCACGTCGTCGTAATCGCTCTGCCGGTAGGCATGCGCATCAAAGTGCCGTGGGCCTGAATATTTGTGGTCTTCCAATAGCTTTACCAGGAAAAATGCGTGCTTGAGGTTTGCGCTGCCGAAGCGAAAATCCTGGTCGTATCGGCCAAATTCCTGGTCGTTCAAATCGATGTGGAAGAGCTTTCCAGCCTCCAGCGCCGCGGCGACTTGGTGGACAAAGTTCAGGCCGGCCATGTGCTCGTGGGCGACTTCAGGGTTCACGCCGCACATCTCTGGGTGGTCCAGCGTGGGAATAAACGCGAGGTAGCTGCCCGTCACGGCAAAATAGATATGCCCGCGCGGCTCATTGGGTTTGGCCTCAAATGCGAATTTGTAGCCATACTTTTTTTCGATGTTGTATTCGCACAAAAAGTTGATCGCCTCGCGGAAGCGTTTGATCGATTCGACGGGGTTCTTGGTCGCGTCGGATTCGACGCCTTCCCGGCCGCCCCAGAAGACGTAAATTTTGGCCCCACATTCGGCCCCCAAATCCATCGCCCGCATCGTCTTTTGGATCGCATAGGCCCGGATCTTCGCGTTATTGCTTGTGAACGCCCCGTCCTTGAAGACCGCATCGCTGAAGAGATTCGTTGTAGCCATCGGGACGACCAGATCGTTGTCTTTCAGCGCTTTCTTGAAATCCTTGATGATCTTGTCTCGTTGGGTGGCGGTGGCGTCGATCGGCACTAAGTCGTTGTCATGGAAATTGACGCCGTACGCCCCTACTTCCCCCAGCAGGTCGCAAATCTGAACCGGCGAGATCATATCGCGGACCGGACCGCCAAAGGGGTCGCGGCCGATGTTGCCGACGGTCCAGAGGCCAAACGTGAATTTCATTTTCGGGTCCGGTGCGTAATCCGACGCCATGAGATCGTCTCCTTTTTCCGTCAAAAACATGGTTTCAAAATGAATGGCCCGCCGTCGGCCAACCGAGAGTCGCGGGATTCTCGTAGAAAGCACTCCGTCATGCAATCCGGCTCGAAAATGCCCGGCCAAACGTGCCGCAAGCGCAATCTTTACTCAATCCTATTGACCCGCTGCTAGATGCCCTCCCACAAAGGAGATTGAAAATCATGAACACCCGCTTGAATTGGCTTGGATGTTTCGCCCTGCTCGTCGGTCTGATGCTGATTCCGGTCGCGTTCGCGCGGGCTGATACGCCCGCACCCGCCGCCCAATCCGGGCTGAAGCTTTTCGCGGTGGGCGACTGGGGAATCGACAGCCCGGACCGGCAGACCGTCGCCGACGCGATGGCCAACGCCAATGCCAATCCGGCGGCGGTCCTGCTGCTGGGGGACAACTTTTATGTCAAGGTGGCCGGTGTTGATGATCCACTTTGGCAGAAGTTTTTCGAAAAGACTTACGACGCTGTTCGACTAAACATTCCGTTTTACGCGGTTTTGGGAAATCACGATTACAAGGGAAACGACGATACGGTCGAGCTGGCGTATTCGGCTCGCGGGCACACGCGATTCACGATGCCCAGCCGGTGGTATCGACTGGACCTTCCGGCAGAACACCCGATTGCCACAATCCTCATGCTCGATTCGAATCAGCAGGCGTTGCCCAAAGAACAGTGGGATCGGGAAACGCAATGGATCGACGGCGAATTGGCCAAGCCGCACGCGAAATGGCTGATGTGCTGCGCGCATCACGACATGTTCGGCAACGGCTCACATGGGGATAACGGCGTTCTGATGACGACGTGGGGTCCGCTATTTAAGAAATATCACGTCGATTTTTATCTTTGCGGGCACGAGCATACGTTAAAGCATCTTGAAATCAACGACTGGCCGATCAGCTTCGTGATCGCCGGGGGCGGCGGAGCAGCGCGCAAGCCGTTGTTGCGGGATCAGCGCGGGCCGTTCTCTCGGTCGGTACTGGGATTTGCTGAGTTTGAGTTTGGACTCAACGCGGCGACAGTTTCGCTTGTCGACGGAACCGGCGCCACGTTGCACTCATTTCGGCGTGACGCCGACGGCTCGATCCACATCCTCATCAGCACACCCAGCGACAAAGCCTCCGATCATCCGCTTCAAGTCATTAACGGGATCGATCCCAAGGGTGGAAAAGATAAGGGGGGCGATTGAGTTCAGTCCGGTGAATTATCGGACGAACTGGAATCAGATTGCGAATTGCCGCCGAAGAGGAGGTCGAGCACTTGCCGGCCTAATTGGGCAAAGGGGATGGGTAACGGCGTATTGGGATGAGCCAGTGTTCCGTTGACTCGCACCGAAACAATTCCGCGCTGAAGAAGGCTCAGGGCGGTATCGATATCGGAAAGGCCGGGGATATCGATCGATTTGAAGGGACGCGCCGAGCCAACGGCCGTCCATGAAATCGGGCTGTCCCCCAGGCGCTCGATTTGGTAAGTCGAGCCGGTGATACGCACTTCTGAGCCGGGATAGAAATAAAGAAACTCGCTGAAATCGACCTGATTATCGTGAAGGGCCAGGCCGCTTTGGCCCTCGCCGACGGGCTTGCTGGGATCGTGGCCCAGGCGCAGGGAGTTGTACAAAAATGAGATCACGAACGTGTTGGCCAGGTCTGATCGAATGATTTGAAAATGGGCTTGACCCGTTAAGTGTTTGAGGTCGTGAGGATTTCCGACAACGGCGATCTGGCCATTGAGAAGGCCAGGAGTACGTTTGGACTTTTGGCCGGGGGGCAGCAGTTTGGACACATCGACGTTTTGCAAATTTAATTCAACGAGAGAATCGTAGTCGCCGCCCTGATGTCGATTGACGCGGCCCCAAATCAGGACTTGCCCGCCGGCCAAATTGACAACGCTGCTGCGCTCGGGTGAGGCGCCCAGGACGAGGCGCCGCTCACCGGCGTAGGCGAAGATGCGCGCGTCGCCAATTTGCACGTGACCCACGCGGACATCGTGCGATTGGATATTGAGATCGATACCCATCGGCTCGAGCGGGCGGGGATCGGTTGATTTAGCCATTTCCACTGAGCCATCGACGGTCCCGGAAAATTGTTCCAAGCCGGAGATCAATCCGCGGAGTTGGGAAATGTCGAGAGATTTCCAGTCGAGCCGGCCGGTCGATTCCATCGGATGGTCGATATCGACTTTGGCCCGACCCTGTGCGTTGCCGCCAAGAGCACTGATGTGAATGGAGTTGGCTTGGATCACGCGCTGATCGAGATCGATGGCGGCGTCGACCTGGCCGAGGGGGCGCGTGGTGGCGACGGCGGCAACGCTGAGGTCGACGTGGCCAACGGCGGAGAGATTGGCCAGATCGATATCTGTCTTGCCGCTGGCGGAGAGAGAAGCCGTGGCCTGACCCTGATGCAGCGGCCAGGTATGGGCGTCGAATTTCACTGACCATTGGGAAGGACGATCCAGCGTTGTTTCCGCGGATAGGGTCGCGGCGCCGGATTGGTCGCCTTCCTTGCGGGAAAGTTGGACGGGATTCAAGAGGATTGTGCTATTGGAGATGCCGACATGAGCGATATTCGCCTCATCGACAGCAAAGACCTGACGATTGCCATGATTGACCGTTACATTGGAGAGCCTGGCCTTTCCGTTGACTTCGATTCCCGCCAGATCGAGCTCGCGTAAATCAACGGAGAAATCTCCATCGGCCGTTCCGGTGATGTCGCTACGCCCCAGTGCCAGGGGAAGGGAAACGCCGATAAATTTCAATTGATCGAGGCGGAGGATGCTGTTTTCAACAGGCCAGTGTCCTTCGACATCCCAGTGGCCGCCGAACAACTCGAATTGTCTGGAGGAGAGATCGACGCGTCCGTCGGTAACGCTGCCATTGAGCACCATCGCCAGATCGCCGATGCGTTTGGATTTGAGCCATACGTTTTGGCCGATTGCCTCGCCTCCGAGGGTCAGGTTAACAGGGAGCAATGTACCCTCGACATCGAGATCGCCGCGAAGCAATCCTTTCACCAACGCGGTCTGATCGTTTTGAGCCAACGGATCTTCAGTGAGATAAACCTGCACCTCGACCGGCTTGGGACGGTGGTAAACATAATCGCCCAGTGCATAAACGCTCAGGCCGCTGAGTTGCACGTAAAGCTGATCGAGATGGAGATGGTCCGTGTCGGCCCAGGCGTTGAAATTGACGTTGACGGCCGGGGCGCCGGGAAACCGCCAGTTGCGCCCTTGGATGCTGAGCCAGCCGAGTTTTTGCGAACGCACGTAGCCCCCCTCTCCTGTGATGGGGCTCGATCCTTGAACATTCAGGGAAGTGAGCAGGAACCCGTCGGCGGCGCTGGAGAGACGCGCGGATAGGCCGGAAAGGTCGAGCAGATGGTTGGCATTGGACACCAGCCGAAGAGTGGGCGCGGAAAGAGTGATTTGAAGGGAATGAGAATCTTTGCCGCCGCCTTGAAGGAGCAGTTTGGAATCCCATGAGCCGAATTTGTTCGAGCCGCGGGTTCCGAGCGTTGCCTTGAAGCGTGAATATCCCAGCGTTGGCGTATTCTCAATGGAGAGTTCGCCGGAATGAGTCAGGCCGACGGGAATTCCCACATCGCGCCATGTCGCGTTGAGGGACGCGGTCCCATCGGTCAGGGCCAGTTTTCCATCGAGGCTCGCGCGGCCGCCGCCGATTTCAAATAGCAATTGCTGGGGCAGAAGATCGGCGCCCGCCAGGACGATCTGCCCGTCGTCGAAGCGTAATTCGAGGCCGCCGAGAATCGCGTAACTAAATGAAAGCCCGCGTGGACGGAGCGTGGCAGTGGAATCGTTGATGGTCAGATCGACCGGGCCGGTGGCGGTGGCGGGGCCATAACTGGCTTTTTCGATCTGAAGGCGGCCATTTAAACCGTTGTCTTCAATCTGGCCGGACCACTTGGCGGATAATTGGGCGGAATCGGGCCAACTGGCAACCCAAGGGGAAAACCATGAAGCGGCATGATGCAATGAGATGCTGACTTCATGTCTCCATTTGCCACCCGACGCCACTTTACCGGTGATTTCCATCTGGCCGGGGGCCAGGGCCTGGTAGTTCCAAACCAGAGGGCTGTCGGGCTGTCCATCAAGCGAGATGGATTTGATGGACGTCGAGCGATTTCGGTTGTCGACAACAATGACCGTGGCGTCCTTGACATGCAGGGTGGGAAGCTGCGGAGGGGAGTTATCGCTTTTGTTGTTGGCATTGGAATCTTTATTGCCGCCGGCGGCTCGGGTGATGAGTTGGGCGATTTCTTCGAAGTTCCAGGTTCCGCGTCGATCCTGAAAGACGGTGAGGGTGGGCTGGTCGATCTGAATCTCGTGAATGTCCAGCGAACCGCCGGCGATGACCGAAGGTAAATTGGAATGTTGAACGCGCAAGTGCGGGACTGAGAGGAACGCTTTGTCGGCCAGGGGGAGCGTGAAGGTGACATCGTACATGTCGGTACTGCCGAGCCAGCCGGCACGGACATCGCGCGCGGACATTTTGAGGGCCAAGCTTTTTTCGACGGCTTTGACGATCAGGTTGCGAGGCAAATCGGTGGAAAGGACGATTTGGCCGGCACCCAGGGCCAGGAAAAGTAAGATCACGAGTGCGAGGAATGCACCCAGGGCCCCGTGCCGCCATCGCTTGCGCTTCGTCTTGACTGGAGGTTGGTTCACCCCCTCTTGCATATTCAAATCCTAGTGGCGCGCCAACGCCAATTCGCGCGGTGGTTGATTACGGCATTATTTGCCGGCGTTCTGAGCAGGAGGAATGTTACCGGTGGTGCTGGGGCCAAGACCGAAGTACCAGACGTCCTGACGACGAGTGCGGCCGACGAAGGGCCCGGAATTGGCAACGATCTCGCCGGTGTCTCGCCAGTAAGCGACACAGGCGACGCTGGCAAAGCCGTACTGCTTGGTGCTTTTAATGATCGCCACTTCGGGAGTCTGGATGGGGGCGCTGGTGATGCCGGTACCAGCGGAGAGCGTGATGTTGGGAATGCCCAGCAGAAATTCCTGGCGGTCCACGCCAATGCCACCGGTGCGAACTTCGATAATGATTTGGGCCTCGTCGCGTTTATCGACGAGCCTGGCGCCGGCCATCATGAGCTTGGCGCGAAGTTCCGCGAGAAGGAAGAGATTCACGGGTGGGGTTTCGGTATAGGAGATCGCCTGGGAGCTTTCCTTCACAACCGAGAGGTAGCTTCCGTCAACAAACACTTTGCGGTCCCGCAATTGGTCGGAGGTGATTCGGGCAACAGCCTGGCGAGTGGCTTCGGATTGGAGGAATTGCTCGGTGGCGGTCTGATAAGGATCGGTCACGCGATTGGTGGCGCAGCCGCTAAGCAGGCTGGCGGTCGCGGCCAGATACGAAGCCCATCGTGCGATTGTTGCGGCCATCGTGCTTCTTCCCTGCTCGCCGGGTTTAACTCACCCACAAGATAAGGATCATCGGCGTGGCTGGGAAGCAGTAAATTGGTTGCGAGCGGCGGCGCGCGGTAAACGCATTTGAACATCCCTGGACATTGGCGCGTTGGGGGCGTTCAATTCCAGGATGATTCCGTCGAGCCGGGTGAGCGTAGCGGTAAATCTTTCGATTGTCCGCGGCAATGCGCAACGCATTGCCGAGCAGACGCGCAGCCCGATCCTGGCGGTTGTTAAATCGGACGCTTATGGGCTGGGAACGCAAGGCGTGAGCCGCGCGCTGGCAGATCTTGTCGATGGGTTTTGCGTCTTCAGCTTGCGTGAAGCGCAAACGGCCGATCTATGGCGGACGGCGGGCAAGCCGATCCTTTCGATTGGTCCACAGGAAGATTTTTCGGCGGGCGAATTTATTGAGGCGCATGTGCGACCGGCGGTTTGGACGGCGGAGCAGGCGCGGCGATTTGCCAGAGCGGAGCCGGTGTTGTCAGTGGATACGGGGATGCAACGGTTTACGGCAGGGAAAGCGGAGACCGACGCGATGATGCGCGAGGCGCGGTTTACGGAGGCGTTTACGCATGCGGTAAAAATGGAACAGGCGGTTGAGTTGGCGGAAATGTTTGGTGGGAAAGGGATGAAGCTTCACGCGGCAGGTTCGGCGCTGTTGAATGAGCCGCGGGCGCGGTTGGATGCGGTCAGGCCGGGGATCGCGCTCTATCGTGGGGCGGTGCGTGTGGCGACACGATTGCTGGAGGCGCGGGATAGCAATCGTTCAGCGGGGTACAGCGGGTTTGTGACGCCGCGATTGGGCGTCATCCCGTGCGGGTATTCATCAGGATTGAGAAAGGGATTGTGCGTGATCAATGGGATAAGGCAGGCCATCCTGGAGGTGGGAATGCAGTCGGCGTATGTGGAAGCGGGAGAAAGCGATCGGGCGGGGGACGAGGTGATTTTGCTGGGGGATGGGTTGACGGAGGCCGAGGTGGCTGGAGCGTGGATGACAAGTGAGCATCAGGCCTTGTTATGCCTTACGGGAATGGGCATCCGGCGGCAAATCACATGAAAAAGCCGTGGACAGAAAGTCCACGGCAAATCATTGGGGATGTGCGGCTTGGAGGAGGCAAGCCGTGGGGCTCGCTTACACGTTGCTGTTAAGCGAAGTCCAGTTGGCGAGCACTTTGCCGCCGACGGTCGTGATGACAGCGATCGCTGCAACGATGATGAGGCCAGCGATAAGAGCGTATTCGAGAACTTCGCCGCCATTTTCATCGCTAAGAAACGCATTGAGATTCTTGATGAAGGTACGCATGGTATAGACCCCATTTAAATCATTCATCCGGACCAGGAAACACGCCCGGCTTGGAATTGAATGAGAACAAATTTGAAACTTTTTACAGCGTTGTTTGACGCTGGAAATACTTGCAATTACCCCGACAGGCCCCTCGAGAATCGAGTTGTCCTTCGCGCCACCCCCGCTGAAGGATGGGCGAATTCGCCTGGGTGAGCAGAGCGAATTCGCCCACGGACTTCAGTGAATGGATCAGGCTCGGACAGCGCGACGCGAACGCACCCAGCCGAAGAGGACGGTGCTCAGCAGTCCGGTGGCAGCCAGGGCCGAGGACTGCGGGAGCGGAACAACGCTGATGTGCGGGTCACCGCCGCCACAGGGAGGAGGCGGCGGACGGCATCCATCGGTTTGGCTGCCGTCGGTGTCGCCGACGTTATGATCCGGCGGAACAAAGTCGTTGCCGCCATTGCCGTCATGCGACCCGTAGTCTTGGTTTCCATGGCTGTTGTCGCCGCCATGGTAGTTCGAGTTGTAATAGTACTCGAACGAGGGGAAATGATCGTGATGATTGGGCATCGGATTGTCTCCGACGCCATGGTTTCCGGCGAATGCCGCGCCGGAGAACGTCATCACTGCACCCACGACTGCTGCACCCAAATACTTTTTCATAGTCTCGACCTTCCTGACAAAAACCCGAAGGAACTCGGGGAACGAGGGACCGCGCGAGCAATTTTTCATTCCACTTTTTGAGTCGCCGCCCCGCGGCGTCGTGCGAAATGAAGATGAAGTGAATCTAGCTCACGCGGGAATTTATGTCGGGAAAAACAAGAAAAAGCGCCGGAATTTCAGAGCGAAATGCGTGAAGTCGGGGTCCGTGTGAGGGATATGATCGGCGTGCCGAAGATACGGGCGCCGAAAGCTGAAAATGGCGCGGAAACGCGGAAATGGGTACTTCAGGAACCGGGAGAGCCGGATCAAGAGGTGACGGTAAGGACGGGGTAGTTTAGGCAAATTTTGCCTACGCCGCGCATTTTTGACTGGGTAAACCTTAGGGACTTTGCCGATGATGGATAATGGTTACCTACTGATGTGGTCGGCCTCATGAGCCAGATTAACCCGCTACTGGGCTCCATCCTCCAGACTTCCCAGGCGCAGAAGCAGCAGTCGAGCGACAAGACCCGGCAGATGCGCCACGTCCAAGATCTCCGCAAGAACATCGCGGCAAGTTCCAGCGAAACGCAGGATACGGTCGAGATTGAAGAGCAGGTGGAGAGCAGCGATGAGTTGGCCGGGCCCCGCGACCGGCAACAGAATCCGAAGCGCCCTCCTGCCAAGAAGCCCAAGCCGCGGGAACCGGATTCCGATGAGCCTGAATCGCACCTGGATCTGACGGCTTGAGTGGGAGCCACTGGGTAAATCGGGCGGGTTCTAGAAAAATCCATGGTATGTCCGATAATGTTTGAGGATTCCACGCCTGACTGATCGGGCGTGAAGGTTGTACGGCAGGGAGGCCGGTCGCGTGACAGACGTGCTGGATCAATCCGAAGTGGAT
>CAZCKE010000117.1:2589-9892 GCA_964499005.1 uncultured Tepidisphaeraceae bacterium | reverse complement strand
ATGGCCTGCGCCCGCTTAAGCGCCCATCCATCCCGCACCAGCAAAGCGGCGGTCTACGCCATCAAATGGCTCTATGGCGAGGCGGATTACATGCACGGTTGGAAAAACGTACCGGAGGAAAACGATCCCAAACCACGGTCGGAAATTGATACCGGCAACGGTCAGAAAAACGTACCGGAGTCACAGTTCGAAAAACGTACCGATATTGAAATAAAACAAAGAAATAAAACTAACAAACAAAGCAGAAAGCCCTCCGCCCTGACGGGCGAGGCTGCTGTCACTTTTGAAAAGCTCAGAGAGGCGGGATTCGATGCAACGGCCGCGCGGGCGATGGCGTTACGATTTCCGTTGGACCGCGTGGAACGGCAGATCAACTGGATTGACGGCCGCAACGCCCGGCGCAACCGCCTGGGGATGCTCCGAAAAGCGATTGAGCAGGATTGGGCCAAGCCCTCGGGAGAGAAGTTGAGTCAACCCAACTCCGGCGACCGCCGCGGCGATAGCTTCTCCGAAGCGGTGGGCCAAATCGCGCGGCGACTGCGGGATCAATCATCGTAATAACCATGAACATAGTGACCGTCATCAATGCGAAAGGAGGTTGCGGAAAGAGCACGATCGCCATGAGCGTCGCATCCGGTTTGGCCATTCGCGGCCTGCCGACGCTTCTGATCGACATGGACCCCCAGGCCCAGGTGACCCAGTGGCTCGGCGCCGGCGATGGACTCTCTCCACAAGGAACGCTCGTCGCTGCAATGGAAGGAAAGGCAACGCTGGATTCGGTGATTCAGCCGACGAAGTTTGAAAACCTTTCCTTCATCCCTTCCAGCCAAGGGCTCGAAGATCTGGGGCGGCAGATCACGGATGTCGAGGGCTACCATACGATCCTTACACGGCTCCTCTCCTCATTAACCCGTTCCTTTGATTTTGTTGTGATCGACTCCCCGAACCAGATCAGCCCGATCATGGAGAACTGCATCTATCCCACGGATATTTTCATTGTGCCCTTTGAAAGCACTAAGGCCGTTCGCAGCTATGCCAATTTCTATCAATTGCTGCTTCGTCTCCGGCCTGAGGAGGAGCACAAGGTGTTGCACGTTCTGTCGAATCTCTCCCGCCAGCCCGGCCTGCGCCGGCGCGTAACGGAGACGATCAGCGCCCACGGCATCAGGCTCTCCCGATCCGAAATCCGCACCTGCGGTTGGCTGGCCCAGGTGGATGAGAACGGAGGGTCGATCTTCCACTACCGCCCGCATTCCAAAGGCGCCGAGGACATGGCCGCATTGGTGGGGGAAGTGCTGGAATTGCTGGGAAAACAGGTGCTCATCGTGCCGGCGGCCGGGGAACTCCCGACCGCGACGACAGGGGCGGCAGAAGATTTATCAGCTAATCAGCAACAATATGGCCAAGCTGCCTGAGGGGAAAACAAGACTTGATTTGGTGAAACAGGGACTAGGAGCCGATGGGGGATTGAAAAAACGCGGACGGTTGGTGGTTGGCATCGACCGATTACGCGAAGACCCACGAAATG
Source organism: uncultured Tepidisphaeraceae bacterium (assembly GCA_964499005.1). Taxonomy (GTDB): domain Bacteria; phylum Planctomycetota; class Phycisphaerae; order Tepidisphaerales; family Tepidisphaeraceae; genus CAZCKE01. Next base: position 8,364 of record CAZCKE010000117.1, on the reverse strand, counting down.
AGCGGCGAACCTTCCGCAACATGGAAGGTCTGATCGCATCAATTAAGGCGGTCGGCCTGATTGAGCCGATCACCGTCACGCCCGAGGAAGGGGAGGAGAGAACATATCGCATCGTCACCGGCCATCGCCGCTATCGAGCGGCCAAGAAGGCGGGATTGAGCCAGGTCGAGATTTTGATCCGCGATCCGGATGATGAGTTGACACGGCGGGTTAAATCCATCGTCAGCAACGTCCAGCGTGAAGATGTCGGGCCCGTGGAGATGGCCGAGGGGCTCCAGTCTCTCATGGATGAAGATGCGCGGATCAAAACGCAGGAGGACCTGGCCAAGCTGATCGGGAAGGACAAGACCTGGATTAGCGGCATGTTGCGCATCCTGTCGCTGAATCCCCAGCTGCGCCGGAAAGTTGAGACGTCTCAACATTCGGTCAGCTACGACGCGATGATCAACATCGGCCGCCTGGATGAGCCCAAGCTCCAGGAGGAATTGATCGACGCGGTTTTGAACGGGGCCGGCGTGAGGGATATCCGATTCGGGATAGGGGGGAACAAGGGGCGTCCCGCCAAGGCGGCGGGCGAATCCTCAGCGCCCAAACCCAAGCGGGTCTATCGCACCAAATACAAGGCGACGGTCATCGTGCAGGGAACAACCAGCCGATTGACCAGCGACCAGGCCATCGACGCGTTGCAGGATGCCCTGGGGCAGGCGACCAAATCTTAAGGGTGAAAACAAAAGGCCGCTCATAACGAGCGACCTGTAGAACATCAGATCATCGTGCCGCAACCGGAGCGGATTGCTTCCGCATCATCAACCGATGCGTTCTGGCAATCCGTTTTCGCGCATAGTCAAAGTAGACTGGGTCTTGCTCGACCCCGATGAACCGCTTTCCAGCCAGGATTGTTGCAACCCCCGTTGTGCCGCTGCCCATGAACGGATCGAGGATCGTCTGGGCGCGGATCGACTGGCAGATATAGCGAACCTGCGGCAAGGCCCGTGGGCAGGGCACGGGATTGTCTCCCGAATACCCGTCCCAGGCGGTCAGATCGGCGACGTGCCAGTTCCGTGGCAGTTCCTCGTTGAGATACGACCGCTTGCTCCAGAAAATGATCGGGTCCCAACTGAAGCATTGGTTTTTGCCCTGCCGCTGAGGATAAATTTTGCACCCGGCAATGATCTCAAATCCTTTGGGAAAATAGCGGTGCCACTGATCCGCTTTGCGGGGGCTCTGCCAGACGAAGCACGGCCCGCCGTTTGTAACCCGTGTCAGCTCCGGAACCAGGCGGCTCATCAGAGCATGGTATTTACGCGGCGAATCATCATAGCTGCGGTATTTGAATCCGATGCAGAAGGGTGGATCGGTCACGGCGGCGTCGATGTCGGCGAGTTCCCGCAGGACGTCAAAACAATCTGCGTTGTATAAAACGGCGTTGCCATCGGCCTCGACGATCGGTTGAGGCACAATTTGGGCGCGCATGAAATCCTCCTGCCCGATTGGGGCGACAGGTGACAAAGGAACGAAATCAGAACGGTTGATTTCCAGTGATCAGCTAATCACGGAAAACTTCCGCGCGCAAGGAGGAATTGACAATCGAGAGGTTCGATTGCGCAGCGGGTTGCCGATTAGCACAATGTGCTACACTAAAACCCAACACTCACGATGCGTAAGAAGGATTCCCACAAAAAACCCCTCGAGCTGGCGATTGAGCCGCTGGCCGCGCCAGTTCCGAATTACCCGGAGCTGGTCCAGGCAGTCCTGAAATCCATCGAGACCGCGATTCGGCAGTCAGCGCGGCAGGATTTGCCCGTGATCGTTTAAGATTTTCGCGCGGCGAGGGAAATGCAAAACGGCTTTGTTAAGGCCTCTTTCCGAATTCGAGTCACAAAACGAAAATTGTGCGACATGCTTCCCTACACACCGATTTGCCCCCGGACAGCTTCACGTGCTACTCTGAAACAAACCCCCCTTAATGCCTAAAGAAAACAAATCGCCTCAGCCCGCAATGGTGCCCCCCCAACGGATCGAACAATCGATCCTCGTCATTCGCGGCCACAAGATCATGCTCGACGCCGACCTGGCGATGCTTTACGGCGTTGAAACCCGCGCACTCAATCAGGCCGTCCGACGAAATCTCCAACGGTTTCCCGTTGATTTTATGTTTCAGTTGACTCCTATCGAGGCCGAGCGTTTGAGATCACAAACTGTGACCTCAAAAAGCAGGGGTGGCCGGCGATATCTCCCCTACGCATTCACCGAGAACGGCGTCGCCATGCTCTCCAGTATCCTCAACAGCGACCGCGCGATTCACGTCAATATTGAGATCATGCGCGTCTTCACGAGACTGCGCCGGATGCTGGCCAGCCACGCCGATCTGCTTCGCCGCTTGGATGAGATGGAGAAGAAATACGACCAGCAGTTCCGCGCCGTCTTTGAAGCAATCCGCGAACTGATGACCCCACCCCCGGGGCCGCCGAAAGGGCCTATGGGTTTCAACACAAAAGACAAATAAAAGGTCGATTCGCTTTCTACGGACTTTCCAAAGGACACAGCAATGTGTCCTTTAACATGTTAGGGGTTACCACCCCCGTCGCCACAGCGGCGACCCTCTAGCGAGGACGATTCCGCCCGAAACGCGGCCAGGAATAACGGGTGGTGTGTGCGTGTTGTCGTGGGCTGCGCCCCCGACCTCGGTCGGTTTCCTAACGGCTGGCGGGTTGCGCGCGCCCCTCACGGGATGCTATCGCTTCGTGCTTGCCAAACCGCCCGAGGTCGGGGCCGCAGCCCAGGGAGGAATTCGGCGCCGGGCGCCTCATGCCACGGAGCCCCGACAACACGCACACACGAACGGGTGAAGGCAAGTGCCGTAGGAAACCGACCCGCCGCTGGGCAATGCCCAGCGGAATAACCACGCCGCGTCAGCGGCCGCCGCTGAAAATCGCTGGCCACTTCCCTGCCGTGTTACGATGAAGCGGCACGTCATGCCCTCCGCCCCAAGCCCTCAGCACACATCGCGCGATTTTCAGATCCTTCGGGGTCTATTTGAATCGCGGCTGATGAGCAGCGCCCACATCGCCGCACTTTATTTTGATGGAAGGCCTAAGGCCGCCGCCAAGCGGCTGCGGACGCTCAAACGGGCCCGGCTCATCGCCGAGCGGCCGCGATTGCCCCAGCAGCAGTCCATCCTGTTTCTCACCAAAAAAGGATACCACCTGCTCAGCGAAAATGGCGGATTGGACGGGTATCCGAAACTGGGCTGGGAACTGCTCCGCAAGCGGCTCCAGGTCTCTCCCTTGACTGTTCAGCATGAGCTGGCTGTGATGAATGTTAAGGCTGCATTCATCGCGGCGCTGCGGAAGCACGAACGATTCTCAGTTGTAGAATTCAGCACATGGCCGCGGCTGTTCCAGTTCCGGGCTCGGCCCCATAGCTCCGGCCGAATTCTCTGGATGCGGCCGGATGGGTGCATCCACGTTCGAGAGAAAACAGGAGACGCCGCCATCGATCATTGTTTTTATCTGGAGGTGGATCGATCAACGGAAGTGTTGGACATTCTGAGGGCCAAAGCGGGCTGCTATTTGTATCATTATCAAAGCGGAGGTTTAGCCGCCAAATTCCACCAGCCCCGCGAGCAGTACAAGCACTTCCCTTTTCGGACGCTGTGGATATTCAGAAGTGAACGGCGGCGAAACAACGCCGCCGAAATGCTCCTCGGTCATCGCCCACCGGTCCTGGCCAGCGCGTGGCTGACGACGATGGAGCAATTTTCAGCCGATCCGCTGGGAACGGTTTGGATCCGCCCCATCGACTATCGAAACGCTAAAGCCGCACAGGCACAACCCTCTTCAGGGGCGAGCGGTCAAACGGGGCAGGGCCGCTCTCCCCTCGCCACCTCACCGCTGCGGCTGTTCGCTGCGGAGTAGATCGCCTCCACAACCGCCGCCCGATGGTTTTCATTTTGCTTTGCGATCTATTCGAGTGATGACCTCCGCCGGTGATGCGCCGACGGCATGGCAGAGTTGGATGAAAATTTCGATGGTCGGCTTGTACTTGCCGGCCTCCAGCATGCTGACGTATTGACGCGACACGCCCGCCTTGGCGGCGACTTGCTCCTGCGTCAAACCGGCTTTGAGCCGGAGTTTATGGAGCTCCGTGGCGAACACGGCGGCTGACGCTACTGGTTGACTCCGCGAAGTCTATCAAGTATGCTTGCGGCAAGTATCCTTGCGTTGTCCCGTTAAGCGAGGCGATTGTGTTTTCCAGCGATGAACATCTCGCACAACCAGTTTGCCCTGATCGTCGCCTTCCTGTTGCCAGGCTTCATTGGGCTGGTCGGGATCGCACCGTTCGTGCCGCTCCTGGCGACGTGGTTGAAGCCGCAAACGTATGCCGAAGCAAGCCTCGGCGCGCCGGTCTACGTCCTTCTGGCGGCGACGACGATGGGCATGCTGGCGAGCAGCACGCGGTGGCTCATCGTGGATCACCTTCACGAGCTCACCGGGCTGAAGCGTCCCACGCTGGACGACAAGAGACTCGACGAACATCTCGATGCCTACAAACATCTCGTGGACAGCCACTACCGGTACTACCAATCGGTCGCCAACAGCCTCATTGCGGTGATTTTCAGCTACGGGCTAAACCGCGTCATGGCGACCTCGCCCCGCCTGGGAATCGCGACGGACTTGGCGGTTTTGGGTATTTGCTGCATCCTCTTCGCGGCCTCACGGGATGCACTGTCAAAGTATTACGCGCGCACCAGTCGGCTCATTGGAACCCTTAACGAATCGAAAGAGGTCTAAGATGCACAACGGCGACTACCATGGCGATGAACCGACTCCTCCATCGAAATCGCGGCCACCAATTAAGTCCGAGGACAAGCCTCCTCCTAAAAAGACCGTGCCGGAGAAAACGAAACCCGGGCGGGCGTCTCGCGATGGCGCGACATCCATGAAATGAAAAGCGACCCCTTCCAATGAGGTCGCTATAGGCTATTTCAATATCTCAGCAATCGTTCCAGTCCCACCCGATCAAAATCCGTGGGCTGGAGGTCGTCGGCGACCTTAATCCACCGGCAAAGCCGATAGGGAGAAACCTTCCGCAGCACATCGATCGCACAGGTCTCTCCGGCTGGGTTGCCATCGGGGAAGATGAGCACGCCACCTGCGGGATGCACCAGGTCCACGATGAGTTCCGCCTGTTTCTCAGAGCAGCTATTGCCCATCAGCCCCACTACCGCCGTCCAGCCCTGCTGCCAGAGCCAAGCGGCGGAAAAGAAACCCTCAACAATGATTAAGTCCTTCACAGGCTTGGCAATCCGATGGCCATTGTAGAGGAATTCAGTTTTGCGGAACTCGTACATGACTCCCTTCCTCTCCCGCGCGCCGGGGAAACGATATTTCGGGTTTTCATCGGTGATCTTGGAATCCTCGACGACACGCCCGGCGTAACCGATCAATTGGCCTTGGGGATCGCGCAGGGGAAACGCCGCTCTTTCTGCCAACATTCCTTTTGCACAATACCCCAATCCAAAGTGGCGGATGGTTTCCTCGGTCAGCCCGCGCGACGCCGGGTACGGATGCCCAGCATCGAGCTTGAGCTCGAAATCCAGCGGCGCGTTGATGATGACATTACTCGGCGTTGCCGTGGGATTTTCAGGTGGCGACGGCCTTGAAGCGCTTGCCGCCGCCACGGGCTTGCCCGGCTCCAGGCCAAGCTCTTTCTGAAGTTTTAGTGCTGTCTTACGAAGCGAGACCGGATCATCCGGATTGCCGCCGTCCAGCA